>JAQTRC010000176.1:2291-3541 GCA_028712665.1 Desulfuromonadaceae bacterium | reverse complement strand
TTGGCGGCGTTGACAATCGCATCCACTGCCAGAGTCGTGATATCCGCATGGATAATTTCAAAGTTGGCTGACATGCTTCCTCCACTGAAACAAATGATTGTATCGCTCTGCACAGCTGCTATACTGCGTCCGGTTCAGGTCCAACCATGACGTAGCCAGAGTCCAACCGGCTGCGGCCAGAAGGAGAGACGCAGATGCTCTTCCCCTCCCTCCGGATAAAAAGATACCACGGAATTCTTCTCGACGCACCTATTGATGGAGATGATCGCTGTCAGCGGTGCGGCGGCGTATGCTGCCGCTCGTTTGCCGCCGTAGATATCAACTGGGACGAGTACGAGCGACTTGAAGAGCTTGGTGCAAAACGATTGCAGCTGTCACTCTACGGGCCGCATAAACTGGAGATCGACTCTGGCTGCGAATTTCTGGCGGAGGGACGTTGCAGCATCTACGAAGCAAGGCCCGATAACTGCCGCCGGTTCTTCTGTTCCGAAGCCTGAGCATCCCCTTATACCTGAATCATCAATAGCTTACCCCTTGATCTCCCCCTGAATGCCGATAGTAACCTCTCTGTACGGAATCTGCCTGCCGCTGGCGGCAAGCGCCTGGCGTGCCGCTACTGCGATGCCGCCACAGCAGGGGACTTCCATCTTCAGCACGGTTATGCTTTTCACGTCCGACTTGCTGAACAACTCCGTCAGTTTCTGCTGATAGAAGCTGTTGTCATCCAGCTTGGGGCAGCCGACCACCACCGCCTTCCCCTTGAGAAAGTCATCGTGATAACCGGCGTAGGCGAATGGGACGCAATCGGCGGTGATCAAGAGGTCCGCACCCTGGAAATATGACGCCGTGGTGGAGACCAGTGCCAGTTGCACCGGCCATTGCCCCAATTGGCTCTGGATGCTCCCGCTCGGGTTTGATGCGGCAACTTTCTGCGGTGGTGCAAAACTCATGGCGCGGGAGCCTGGACAGCCGCCTCCGGCCTGGTGGTTTTGGGTCGGAGCAGCCTGTTCCGGTTCATGCCGGTGAGGAGGGGCCGACTTGCCCTGGGCAGCAAGATGCCGTTCCACAGCCGCCTCATTGAATTCATCCGCCTCGCGCTCCTCGACGGTGATGGCGTTCATCGGGCATTCGCCCAGGCAGGCGCCGAGACCGTCACAGAGGTTGTCGGCTGCCAGTACCGCCTTACCGTCAATGATCTTGATGGCCCCTTCGGCGCAGGAAGGGACACATTCTCCGCAGCCGTTACATTT
>JAQTRC010000176.1:0-2191 GCA_028712665.1 Desulfuromonadaceae bacterium | reverse complement strand
TGCCAGATGTAGTCCAGCCTCCCCCTCAACATCAATTTTTTACCCGAGTACTCCATGATCTCCTTTACCTTTGCCAGTTGCGGCTTGGCATAGCAGTGGACGCGGCAATGTTTGCAACTCGGTTTCTCGGACTCCAGCGGACATTTCAGGCGACGTTTCACCGCGTAGGCCATGAATACGGCGCACTCTGCGCAGATGCTCCGCTCGCCAAGATTATCCGGAAGCAGGAAGGGTTCTTTCACGCTTCCGGCATGTTTGCCGACGCAGTAGACCTCTACAAACTTGCCGATCAGCCTGATATCCTTTTTTTGCTGTTTCGAAGCTGTTTCCATAATTCCGATCATGCCACACACTCTTCGTATCATATATGACAAAGGTCAATTTTATCAGCTTTTCCTTTGCGCTGAAAGCGGGATTGGGATACATTTTGATTCACGGGTATTTAAACCGAGCTGAACGGGGTAGATAAATGATTGCCAAAGCGGTCTCTTTCGTCGCCAAATCCGGAACAGGTAAGACCACCATGCTGGAAAAGGTGATCGCCGAACTGAAAAATCGCGGATATCGCGTCGGAGTCATCAAGCACGATGCCCATAGATTTGAAATCGACCATCCCGGCAAGGACAGCTGGCGCCTGACTCAGGCCGGAGCCGACACGATGCTGGTCTCTTCGCCTGAAAAACTTGCGTTGGTAAAAAAGCATACTGACCCGCCATCAGTCGATGAACTGATAGCCACCTACTTTACCGATGTAGATGTGATCCTGACGGAAGGGTTCAAAAAAAGCGCTCTCCCCAAGATTGAGGTGCATCGTTCGTCGCGGAGCGCCACCCTGATCTGTCGTGGGGAGGAGCATGATCCGACACTGGTCGCAGTGGCCTCCGACTCCCCGCTGGAGCTGGATGTGCCGGTTCTTGACATCAACAATCCGAAACAGGTGGCTGATTTTGTTGAGGAGTTTATCATCCATGCAACTGACTGACTCTCTTGGGAGAAACATAAACTATCTCCGGCTGTCGGTGACCGATCGCTGCAACATGCGCTGCTTTTACTGCATGCCCAAGGAGGGGATACTCAATAAAGGGCATGATGCGGTGCTTTCGTACGAGGAACTGCAACTGGTTGCCGAAACCGCCGTGGGAATGGGGATAGAGAAGATCCGCATCACCGGGGGCGAGCCGTTGGTAAGGGTCGGCCTGGTCGGCTTTCTGGAAAAGCTCTCGGCAATTCGGGGACTCAAACATCTGGCCCTGACAACCAACGGCCTGCTGCTGCCGGAGATGGCCGCCGATCTCCACCGGGCCGGTGTGCAGCGCCTGAATGTAAGCCTTGACTCTCTCAACCCTGCCACATTTTCTGAAATCACGCGAGGCGGCGACTTGAAAAAGGTGCTGACCGGCCTGGATGCGGCCGAACAGGCCGGCTTTCCCCCCCCCAAGATCAATTGCGTTATCATGCGGGGGGTTAATGATGCCGAAATCCTGGCTTTTGCCGAGATGACCCGTACTCGCGGCAATTCGGTCCGCTTCATCGAGTACATGCCGGTGGTCAGGGAAGAGGGGTGGCAGCGCTACTGCATATCCGGAGAGGAAATCCTGCAGCAAATCGAAGCCAATTACACCCTCGAACAGATCGACAAGGGGCCATACGCAGGGCCTTCGCGGGACTTCCGCATTCCCGGAGCGCGAGGGAGCATCGGCATTATCACCGCAGTCTCCGGCCATTTTTGCAGCGAGTGCAACCGCATCCGCGTCACCTCTACCGGCCAGGCCAAGGGATGTCTCTTCTCAGATGAGAAAACCGATCTGCTGCCATGCCTGCGCCCTCCCGACAGGAAGCGGCTGGCAGAGGTTCTGAGGGGGATTGTCTCCGGCAAACCGGAACGGCACGGAATATCGCAGGATGGTTATGTTCACAAGAATTTCACGATGTCTCAGGTAGGGGGATAGAAAGCATGGCAACAGTCAAGGCGGTCTGCATCAGTGAGAACAAGGGAGAGCGCAAGAAGCCGGTCGATTCGGTGGAACTGCGTGAGAATCATGGCATAGTGGGCGATGGCCATGCCGGTGACTGGCATCGTCAGGTAAGCCTGCTGGCGCAGGAGAGTATCGACAAGATGCGGGCGCTCGGGCTGGATGTGAATGCGGGCGATTTCGCCGAGAACATCACCACCAGCGGCATAGAGCTGGTC
>JAQTRC010000005.1:43437-62711 GCA_028712665.1 Desulfuromonadaceae bacterium | reverse complement strand
CCTGCTTTGAGAATGGTAAGTTGGGAATTGCTGCTAACCTTACAAACGGCATCGGGTTTGGGTCGAGCGAATACATTGTCTTCCGACCAGGGCAATCAGTGGACAAAGAGTGGCTCTATTACTTCCTATCGCAGGAGTCGTTCAGGATAGAAGGCGCAGAACGCATGAGTGGTGCTGTAGGTCATAAGCGAGTCTCAAAAGAATTCATCGAATCATATCCGATACCTGTCCCCACGCTCCCCGAGCAACAGCGCATCGTCGCCATCCTTGATGAAGCGTTTGATGGCATCGCTACTGCCAAGGCAAACGCCGGGAAGAACCTGCAAAATGCCCGTGCGCTGTTTGAAAGTCACCTGCAATCCGTTTTTACTCATGGTGGTGATGGGTGGAAACGCACTATCGTTGGGGATCAAATAGCCCTTCAACGTGGGTTCGATATAACCAAAAATGAACAAATTGAAGGTGACGTGCCAGTAGTTTCAAGCGGTGGTATCAAAAGCTTTCACGATAAAGCAATGGCACAAGCACCAGGTGTTGTTATTGGCCGAAAGGGAACGCTGGGAAAAGTCTTTTATTTAGAGACTGATTTTTGGCCGCACGACACGACTCTCTGGATAAAGGACTTCAAAGGAAATAACCCACGTTTTGTGTATTATTTTTTTACTGGTCTTGATGTGAAACATTTGGATTCTGGCACCGCAAATCCGGCACTCAATCGCAATCTAGTACACCCAATCGAAGTTAATTGGCCGCCAGTCTCTAAACAAGGGGCCATCGTTAAAACATTAGATGCCTTATCAGCCGAAACCCAACACCTAGAATCCATCTACCAGCAGAAACTCGCCGCACTCGAAGCACTGAAGAAGTCGCTGCTGGATCGAGCCTTCACGGGGGCTCTATGATCTTTTTTGAAAAACATGATAGAGTGTCTTCAAAAATATCCCTCGCTAAACGGCGAGGCTGCAGGGGGTGCTTATGGCGGCAGTAAGTTTAAAACAGCAAAAACAGGGCGAGCTCATCGCTTCTGAAACCATCGAAGGGGTGGCAAAGGCGATTGCCGAAAACTTCAGTCCTGAAAAGATAATTCTTTTCGGCTCCTATGCTTCCGGTACCCCTACGCCGGATAGCGACCTTGATTTTCTGGTGGTTATGGAGTCGGATCAACCGAGGTATAGGAGATCAGGACCGATACAGCTAATGTTCAAACCGTATCCATGCGCCATGGATATTCTGGTGTACACACCCGAGGAAGTTGCGAAATGGAACGGCTCAATTAACCACATTGTTACCATAGCTCATAAAACGGGGAGGACGTTGTATGAACGAAATTCCTGAAAATATCCCGAAATGGATACTGAAAGCAGAGCATGATCTTGTTGCTGCCAGACAGATTCTGTTACTTGAAACGGCCCCGACTGATACGGTCTGTTACCACGCACAGCAAACCGTTGAAAAAATCCTGAAGGCTCTTTTAATCCAAAAAAGTATCGAGTTCTCCAAGACACATAATCTTCTGATATTGCTGGAGCTTTTACAGGAGGCCGATTTAGAAGATTATCGAGCTGTATGTGAATTATTAACCAGCTATGCCATAGAGTCCCGCTATCCAGGTGATTATGTGGAACCGGAGCGCGAAGAAGCCGAAGAAGCTGTACGCATAGCAACCGAGATATTTGAGCTTGTAAAAAACAAACTTGGTTGATTTTTGTTTTGACGCTAACCATATGAACAAGAACACAAAAACATAACTATTTGTATTAGTTGTTTATTTTTATTTAGACGCAAATCGCCGTATTCTTATCCGCAAACGGTATATAGATCAAAAGTGCTTTAACGCAAAACCGTGGTAACTGATTTACGAATTAATAAATCAAGTAAAATGAGCTGATAAGTGTTTTAACGCAAATCGTGGGATACCCATGAACGAAGCCGAAACCAGAGCCGAACATATTGACCCCTCCTTGAAAGCTGCTGGCTGGGGTGTGGTAGAGGGTAGCCGTATTCGGCGTGAGTATCCCATTACTCTTGGTCGCATCGAAGGCCACGGGAAACGGGGCAAGGCTCTGACGGCTGACTATATTCTTGAATTCCGCAACACCAAGCTGGCAGTAGTGGAAGCGAAGGCGTGGGATAAGCCGCTGACGGAGGGTGTAGCGCAAGCCAAGGATTATGCCGGTAAGTTGTCTATCCGTTTTACCTACTCCACCAACGGGCAGGGTATCTATGGCATTGACATGGAAACCGGCGTTGAAGGTGAGTTGCCGCTGTACCCTACACCGGATGAACTCTGGGACCTCACCTTTGCTACACAGAACGCATGGCGTGACCGCTTCGCCGCTGTACCGTTTGAAGATCGGGGTGGTTACTTCCAAGGTCGTTACTATCAGGACATAGCCATTGAGCGGGTGCTACAGGCCATTACCGACCATCAGCAACGTATCCTTCTGACACTGGCAACCGGAACCGGCAAGACCTTCATAGCTTTCCAGATAGCATGGAAACTGTTTCATAGTCGCTGGAACCTGACCGACTGGCAGAAGGAGAGCGAACCGACCCGCCGACCACGTATTCTGTTTCTGGCTGACCGTAACATACTGGCGGATCAGGCGTACAACGCCTTTCAGCCTTCCCCGAAGATGCACTGGTACGGATTGCACCGGATGAGATCAAGAAGAAGGGCAAGGTGCCGAAGAACGGTAGCCTGTTCTTCACCATCTTCCAGACCTTCATGAGCGGTGCGGGAGACACCCCCTATTTCGGCGAGTACACGCCTGACTTCTTCGACTGCATCATTATTGATGAGTGTCACCGTGGCGGTGCCAACGATGAAAGCAACTGGCGCAGTATCATGGATTACTTCGCCCCCGCCGTACAACTCGGTTTGACCGCTACCCCCAAGCGCAAGGACAACGTGGACACCTACGCCTATTTCGGGGAGCCGGTCTACATCTACTCGCTGAAGGACGGTATCAATGACGGCTATCTCACGCCGTTCCGAGTGAAGCAGATTTCCACCACGCTGGATGAATATGTCTATACCCCTGACGACAAAATTGTTGAGGGAGAGATTGAAACCGGCAAGCGTTACGAGGAACCGGACTTCAACAAAATCATCGAGATCAAGGAGCGGGAGAAGAAGCGGGTTGAAATCTTCATGTCCATGATCGAACAGCGGGAAAAGACCCTTGTTTTCTGCGCCACCCAAGATCATGCACTTGCGGTACGTGACCTTATCAACCAGATTAAAACCAGTACCGAGCCGAACTATTGCCAACGAGTAACGGCCAATGACGGCGTATTAGGTGAACAGCACCTGCGGGACTTCCAGGATAACGAGAAGAGTATTCCCACCATCCTTACCACGTCGCAGAAACTATCAACCGGCGTTGATGCCCGTAACATCCGCAACATCGTACTGATGCGTCCGGTCAATTCCATGATCGAGTTCAAGCAGATTATCGGGCGTGGTACTCGCCTCTATGACGGTAAGGACTACTTCACCATTTACGACTTCGTGAAGGCGCACCACCATTTCAGTGATCCTGAGTGGGACGGTGAACCGATTGAACCGGAACCATGTCCGAAATGCAACTATCACCCGTGCGTCTGTGTGAAAGAACCACCGCTACCATGTCCAGGATGTGGAGAACGCCCCTGTGTCTGTATCAAAGACCCACCGCCGCCATGCTTCAAATGCGGCCAGACTCCCTGTATCTGCAAGAAGAAGGCGAAGGTCAAACTGGCTGACGGCAAAGAGCGGAACATCCAGCACATGACCGTTACAAGTTTCTGGCACCCTGACGGTACGCCGATGTCGGCGCAGCAGTTCATGGAGATGCTGTTTGGCAAGCTGCCTGAGTTTTTCAAGAACGAGGAAGAACTCCGTGCGCTATGGAGCCGACCTGATACCCGCAAGAAACTGCTGGAAGGGCTTTCTGAAAAGGGGTTCGGTCAAGACCAACTGGCAGAGATGCAGAAGATCATAGATGCCGAGAAAAGTGATCTGTTCGATGTGCTAGCGCATGTTGCCTATGCCATGCCGCCGCTGACCAGAGAGGAACGTGCAGGCAAGGCACGGACGCTTATCACTCAGCACTTCAACAACAAGCTACAACTCTTTCTGGACTTCGTACTTGCTCATTACGTGACCATCGGCGTTGAAGAACTGGATCAGGCTAAACTGACACCGTTACTGAAACTCAAATATCACAATTCCATAGCCGATGCCGTGGCTGATCTGGGTAGGCCAGAAGAAATCGGGCAGGTGTTTGCAGGGTTTCAGCAGTATTTGTATCAGGGGAAGACTGGAGAGTAATAAAAATAATCAAACGCTGCCCATATTTCCCCCTCTCGTCTCTAAGTCAGCCAGGCAAGGTGGGCATAACGTTCCGGAAGAGGTTATACGAAGACGTTTTGCCGCAGGACGCACAAATTTTGATATACTTTACCGGGATCTGGTGGATTCGTGGGTACTCTACGACAATGCCGGAGACGAACCGCAACTCATAGACTGGAGCGAAAAACCATGAACAAGAACTCAATAGAACAGGCAAAAGACCCTGACATGGCAAGTTCGATCAATGCCATCCGGCGTGCTGCCAAAAGTGCCCGCCGAGTTGCCGCACAGACTGGAACTGCCCTGATAGTCAGGCATGGCGAGCAGATCGACCGAGTAACAGTGACGGATCAGGAAGCCTTACCGAAGCAGACCTTTGGGTAACGGCGGCCATGCATTTATTGAAAACGCTGATGCCGCCTGTAAAGGCGGCATCTCGCTACAACATCCTATCCATATTGAAAACAGAAACCTATCAGGCCGCAGCCCCACCATTTAACGCCTTCAGATTGACGTCAATCCCCTTCTCCTTTGAAACAGACCTTACAACACCTTCAACAACCCCGGCATTGATCGGCAACTTTTTCATCACCGCACCCACCATTACCATATTGACGGCCTTGTCGTTCCCTGCCGCTCTGGCGATTGAAAGAGCATCTATTCCATGTGCATCCGGGCAGGCCTTTGCAATCTGATCCTCCACATCGGCTGGATAGGTGGCAAGACCGGAAGCCACTGTGCTCGGATTTATCGTGACCTTGTTGTACACCAGCATACCGCCAGGTTTCAGGTAATGAACGTATCTCAAGGCTTCAAGCGGTTCAAACGAGATCAGAATATCTGCCGTCCCCGGAATAACCACGGGCGAGAAGACCTCCTTCCCGATGCGGACGAAGGAGATGACACTACCCCCCCGCTGGGCCATTCCATGGACTTCATTCTGCTTTACATCCATCCCGCTGGCAAGCGCACTTTCGGCGAGAACCTTTGAGGCAAGCAGCACCCCCTGCCCGCCGACCCCGGCAATTACTATATTAAAGATATCCATTATCCCCTCCCCTTTGCTTCGGACATTGCATCGAATTTACAGAGCTGCACGCAGACACCACAACCGTTGCAAATGTTGGGATCAACCTGAACCTTCGCTCTTTCGCCGGCAGCCGCCGCACCCAGCCCCAGGGCCACGCAGGCGGCCTTCAGACAGGCACGGCATCCGGTACATTTTTCAGGATCGACGGCGATTACCGGCTGTTTGATCCGGTAACGGAGAATACAGGGGTTTTTGTCAACCAGTACGTAGGGGCCCGGGGTTTCAAGCCCCTTTTTTATCGCAGCCTCGGTCTCTGCCAGGTTGTATGCGTTCAGTTCGACCACATTTTCTATACCAAGCACTTTCACCAGAGCCACTATATCGACCTGCCGGGCCGGCTGGCCCTGCAGAACACGTCCTGAACCGGGGTTCTCCTGACCACCGGTCATGCCGGTAGTGCGGTTGTCCATGATGATGACCAGCGCATTGCCATTGTTGTAGGCCATGCTCAAGAGGCCGGTCATCCCCGAGTGGAAGAAGGTCGAATCCCCTATGACCGCCACAGGTTTTTCACTCCTTCCGGCGATTTCGTTTACCTTGGCCATGCCGTGTGCGGCACTGATGCTGGCTCCCATACAGATAGTCGAATGCATTGCGCTCATCGGTGGCAATGCACCGAGCGTATAGCAGCCGATGTCTCCCGAAACAAATACCTTGAGCTTGCTTAAAATGGAGAAGAGGCCGCGGTGCGCACATCCGGGGCAAAAGATCGGGGGGCGCTGAGGGAGAGCGGCAATTGGCGCAGAACCCAAGGCTATGGCATCGCCGGCGGCAACCCTGATAATATCGGCATTTACCTCGCCACAGAGCGGAATTTTATCCTTGCCGATATCAACCCGGATCCCCATGGCCCGGATCTGCTCTTCAAAGATCGCATCCAACTCCTCCACTATCATCAGCCGTCCGACAAGGGACGCAAACTCGCGAATTTTCCGTTCCGGAAGCGGATGGACCAGACCAAGTTTGAGAACAGAGGCGTTCGGATATGCCTCCCTGACGTGCTGATACGCAACGCCCGAGGTTATGATGCCTAGTGACCTCTCCCCCATTTCGACCCGGTTTAACGGGGTGGTTTCGGCAAACTCCTGAAGCTTCAGCAACCTCGCCTCGACTTCAACATGCTTGATCTTGCCGTAATTCGGAAGCATGACGTATTTCGGCACATCTTTGACCCATGGGCCGATCTTCGGTTCAATTTTTTCCTTCTGCTCGACGACCCCCTTGGCATGAGAGATGCGGGTTGTGGTGCGGAGCATGACCGGAGTGTCAAACTGTTCGGAGATTTCGAATCCGTCCCTGACGAAGTCATAAGCCTCCTGGGAATTTGCAGGGTCAAGCATCGGAATTTTGGCAAATTTGGCATAATTACGGCTGTCCTGCTCATTCTGCGAGGAGTGCATACCCGGATCGTCGGCAACCATCAGAATAAGTCCTGCATTTACTCCGGTGTAATTCAGGGTGAGCAATGCATCAGCGGCAACATTGACACCTACGTGTTTCATGGTGGCCAAGGCTCTTCCCCCGGCGATTGAGGCGCCGATTGCGGACTCCAGTCCTACTTTTTCATTGGGAGCCCACTCACAATATACCTCGCCCAGACGGGCCACTTCCTCAAGTGTTTCGGTGCTTGGAGTTCCAGGGTAACCGGAAGCAAAGACCCCGCCCGAATCACCGAAACTCAAGGCGATCGCTTCGTTACCGGAAATGATTTTCTTCATTTAAGCGTATCCTTTCTTATTACATATATCATTTTTAGTAACTGCCAAGGAGCCGGAAGTCAGAATTCAGGAGACAGAATAAAAACTCTTTCCATCCGAATTCTGACTCCTGTCTTTTGAATTCCGAGTTGTTATCATTTCGCCCTTTTGTCTACGATCCGCTTGGCTTTGCCTTCGCTGCGCGGGATCGTACCGGGAGGAACAAGGATGACCTTTACGGTAATGCCGATGATATCCTTGATATCCCGCACAAGATTCTGAGTCTTTTCCCGGGCGGCAATGACATCGCTGACGATATCGTGTTCTTCCCCCCTCAGAACGTTGGCAGCCGCTTTTACCATAAATTCATCGGTTACCTCGATTCTGACCTCAACTTCGTCCAAGGAACCCTGGCGATCAACAACTACAAGGTAGTGGGGCGATACCCCCTGACGCTTCAGTATAATCGATTCTATCTGGGACGGGAAGAAGTTGACCCCCCTGATAATCAGCAGGTCGTCGGTACGCCCGGTCAGCTTTTTCATCTTGATCAGAGTTCGACCGCAGATACATGGCTCCAAACTGAGGCTCGTGATATCACGGGTCCGGTACCTCAAGAGCGGTTGCCCCTCGTTTGCAATCGTAGTAAAGACTAATTCCCCCTCTTCGCCGACAGGAAGCTGCTCACCGGTTACGGGATTGATAATTTCCGGATAAAAATAATCTTCATTGATATGCAATCCGTTCCTGGCCTCATGGCACTCACAGGAGACACCCGGACCAATGATTTCCGATAGTCCGTAGATGTCACACGCCTTGAGTCCAAAACCCTCCTGAATCTTTTCACGCATCGACTCGGTCCAGAACTCTGCTCCCAAAACGGCGGTGCGCAGTTTCAGTTTTGTGAAATCAACCCCCATATCGACACCTACTTCATAAACGTGCATCAGGAAGGAGGGGGTAACCGTCAGAGCGGTAGTTCCAAAATCCTGCATCAGCATGATCTGCTTCTGGGTATTGCCGCCGGAAATCGGAATAACCGACGCTCCGATACGAATCCCGCCGTAGTGTGCTCCCAGACCGCCGGTAAAAAGACCGTAGCCATAGATGTTCTGCAGAACATCATTCTTGCCGATACCCGATCCGGACAATGCCCGGGCCATTACTTCGGACCAGGTTTCGATATCGTTTCTGGTATAGCCTACTACAATCGGCTTTCCTGTAGTCCCGGAGGTAGCGTGATATTCCACGATATCCTCCTGAGAAGCGGTAAAAAGCTTGAATGGATAATTGTCTCTGAGATCATCCTTGGTAGTAAAGGGGAGCCGCCTGATATCATCCAGCGACTTGATATCCGAAGGTTTGACACCCCGTTCATCAAGCCTTTTTTTGTAAATCGGATTCTTTTCATATACATAGCTGACTGTTTTTTGAAGCTTGCCAAGCTGAATGCTCTGCATTTCACTCCGGCTGCACGTCTCAAGTTTGTTCCAGATCATGGTAGCACCCCCATTTTTATTAGATCTTGCCTCCCCTCCTTTGACGGGAGGGGACTGAGGGGTGGGTGAAACTGGAAAATGCGACTAAATGTGCCAATTTCCCCCACCCCCTAGCCCCCTCCCGCAAGGGGCGGGGGAATTTATTTTAAAAATGAAAATTATGATGAGCAGTTGATGCCTTTACAGGTAATGCAGCTCCCTCGCCTTCCTTGTTATATCCTCCCGGAAGCGGGGATCGGCGATGTTTATAAGCGCCTGAGTACGCTGTCGAACGCTCTTGCCGTACAATTCCGCCGCACCGAACTCAGTGACCACAAAGTGTACATGGTTGCGGCTGGTCACAACGCCAGCGCCATGCTTCAGCATCGGCACGATCTTACTGATAACGGTCCCGTCCCGCAACTCCGATGTGCTCGGCATGGAGATAATCGGCACGCCCCCTTTGGAGCGGGATGCGCCATAAATGAAGTCCAACTGCCCCCCCACGGCTGAATACATCTTCGGGCCGATACTATCGGCGCAGACCTGGCCGGTCAGATCAACCTCGATTGCCGAGTTGATTGCAACCATGCGGTCGTTCTGTGCTACCACGAACGGATCATTTACGTACTCGGTGCGATGAAGTTCAACCAGCGGATTGTTATCAACCCATTTGTAAAGGCGCTTGGTCCCCAGGAGAAAACCGGCAATAATCTTGCCGGGATGAATGCTTTTGCGCGCATTCGTCAATACACCCGCTTCCACCAGATCGATCACACCGTCTGAAATCAGTTCGGAATGGATGCCCAGATCCTTCTTGTCCAATAAATATTTGAGTACCGCATTCGGAATGGCCCCGATTCCGAGTTGCATGGTAGCGCCATCCGGGATCAGACCCGCAATATGAGCCGCGATCTTTTCAACCACATCCTGATCAACATCTTCACTCATCGCCATTTCGGTCATCGGACAATCTACCGGTACAATGTGGTGCATACGATCGACATGCATCATAGTATCGCCCAGAGTGCGGGGCATCTGCTCGTTAACCTGGGCAATGACAATTTTGGCGACTTCCGCTGCCGATATGGTGAGACCGGATTCGGCTCCCATCGAGCAGAATCCATGCTGATCCGGCGGAGAGACATGAATGAACGCAACATCAAGCGGCAAATGACCGTTTTTGAACAGCAGCGGAAACTCGGACAGCATGACCGGAGTAAAATCCGCACGTCCCTCGTTCACGGCCTTACGGACATTGGCGCTGATAAACATGGAGTTGACGCGCAGATGCCCTTCCATTTCAGGAGAAACGTAGTCCGAAGGGCAAATTGCAAGCGGATGGCAGATCTCGACGTTTTCCAGCTCAGGCGCGCGCTTAACAAGTGCTGCCAGCAATTGCAGCGGCACCGAGGCATTACCGGTCAAGAACATCCGATCTCCTGATTTTACGGCCTTGACGGCCTCGTCCGGCGTTGTTATTCGGGACTTATAAATATCCTGCCAGTTCAACATGGGTTCACCTTTATCCGTCTATTTATCGGTGTAGTCGAAGAAGCCCTTGCCGGTCTTGCGACCGAGATAGCCTGCCTTTACCATATTTCTGAGCAGTCCTGGAGGGGCAAAGCGGGCCTCCTTCATATACTCATAAAAGATGTTCCCTACGTGATAGCCGATATCGGCGCCTGCGAAATCCTGCAGTTCCAGAGGTCCCATAGGCATGCCGCAACCCAGCTTCATTGCGGTATCGATGTCCTCGGCGGAAGCAACCCCCTCCTCAAGCAATCGGACCGCGTCGAGCATGTAAGGAACCAACAGACGATTCACGACGAAGCCGGGTGTGTCCTTGCAGGTGATGGCGGTCTTGCCGATTCTGGCAGCCATCGCCAGGGCCAGAGCAGTAGTCGCAGCTTCCGTCTGCAGGGCCGGGATGACTTCGACGAGCTTCATCATCGGGACCGGATTGAAAAAATGCATGCCGATGAACTTTGCAGGGCGCTTCACAAAAGCCGCCATTTCGGTTATGGCGAGAGACGATGTGTTGGTAGCATAAATCACATCTTCGCCGCATACGGCGTCCAGTTTTCCGAACAGCTCTTTCTTGACGTCGATATTTTCGAAAACAGCCTCAAAGATAAATGGAACGCCGGCCAGAGAGGCAACATCTGTCGAGAAACTGATACGGCCGATGATCTCTTTCATCTGCGCCTCGGTTATCACTTCTTTCTTTAGCATCCGCTCCAGACTCTTGGCAATCGTCTTCTCTGCCCGCCCCCACACCGTTTCACTGACATCAACGACCTTCACCAGAAAACCGGCCTGGGCGGCAATCTGGGTGATCCCGGCCCCCATGCTTCCCGCTCCGCATACCCCTACTGTTGTGATATCTTCGATAGCCATGATCTGATCTCCTTATGATGAATATATTATCTGCTTTGAAAAATTGGTTTCCGTTTTTCGGCAAAGGCCGTCAGCCCTTCCTGGGCATCAAGAGTGGCGCGATTCTCCCTGCTATATCTCAGTTCGACAGCCAGTGCCTGATCCATCGGAAGGTCTATACCTTCATGAACTGCGGCCTTGATGAACCCCATCGCCTTACCTGCGCCCGAAGCAAGCTTGTTTGCGAAGGCCATTACCTCACCCATGAAATTTTCAGGTTCTATAATCCGGTTGATCAAGCCGATTGCCAGGGCCTCTTCAGGTCCCATGACTTTTCCGGAGAGCATCATCTCCAGCGCCCTGGGAACTCCCACCAGCCTGGGAAGTCTCTGGGTTCCGCCGGCGCCTGGAATAATACCGAGAGTAGCCTCGGGAAGGCCGATCAGAGAGTTGCCGGAAATCATAAAACGATAATCACAGGCCATGGCCATTTCACAGCCGCCGCCGAGAGCATGACCGTTTATGGCCGCTATAACGACTTTCTTCATACCGGTCAGAAGATTGTTGGCATCCTGAAGAAGTTTGGCAAAAGACTCTAAATCGGCCGGATTCATGGCCATCATTTCCTTGATATCGGCTCCGGCTATGAAGGCCTTTTCCTGGAGGCTGGTGATGACGACGACTGAAACAGAGTCCATCTGCCCGGCTTCGCCGAAAGCGCCATAAAGTTCCTGCCCGAATTCTCTGCTCAGGGGGTTCGTCGGCGGGCGGTTCAGGCTGATTGTCAGAACCCGCCCCTCGGTTTTCATCGTGATAAACTGGTATGCCATTTAAGTTACTCCATTTCTTATGGTTTCAAGATTTGCTGTCAAATTGCATTAATCATCCAAATATCCCCCCTCCTCTTGCGGGAGGTAGGGGGTGGGGTAAATTGCAGCCACCGAAATGTGGCACATTCACCCCCACCCTAACCCTCCCCCGTCAAGGGGGAGGGGACTTTTTGAGTATTACCCGACCTTGATTACTATAGATGCAGCGGTGTCGCCGGCAGCACAGCCGGAGAAGAGCAGATAGCCCCCGCCTTTCATGGCCAGTTCCTCGATCCCCTCAATGATAAGACGGGCACCGGTTGGAGCCTGGGGATGTCCATAGATCAGGGAGGAGCCGAAGTTGTTCATGCTGTTTGAATCAACTCCAAGAACCTTGGCCATAGCGATGTCGTTGGCGGCAAATGGGTTGTGCGTCTTTATGGCGCCCAGATCGGCAACTTTGATGCCGGCGTTATCGAGAGCCATCTGGGCGGAAGGTGCAACTGCGGCCGCCATGTACGCTTTTTTGGTGCGGGCGTAACCGTAAGAAACAATCTGTACCGGTATTTTTGAATCGGCGCTCAATTCGAGAGACTTTTCGCGGGTGGTCACGGAGATGCCGCAGTTGCCGTCGGCCGGGAAGGTCTGTGTGCCGAAGGTATGGGCGCCATCAGGCAGAACCGGTCTGAGCCCGGCCAGTCCTTCTTTGGTCGTGGGGGTAACGCCTTCGTCAGCCTCAAGAGTGATGGTCTTTTTCTTGGAGATTTGAACTTCAACAGGGAACATGTAGCGCTTCTGGAACTCGCGGTCGTTGGCAAGAGCATCCTGATACTGCTCATATCTACGAACGGTGAGAGCATCGCACTCTTCACGGGATATTCCATACTCCTTGCTGACGTTCTCGGCGGTCTGGATCATCGCGCCGCCGGCCCATGGATCTTTGTTTACGTTGTCAAGAAACCAGTCTTCAGCGAGAACTTTGCCGCCAGGACCACCAGGGTTTGGCCAGATGGCGTGGGGGCCGTTGGAGCATCGATCAGCCAGCAGACACCAGCTGTTATCGAAAAATCCGGTTTCTATCCCCATTGCCGCCTGGTAGATAGAGAAAGCGGAAGTAGAGCAGGCCTGGGTGATAAGTACGCCCGGAACCTTCTCGGCGCCCATCATGGCCGCAGCCCAGGGGCCGCTGTAAAACCATTGCTGCTGATACACGGTACTCCCTACCATGACATATTCGATCATGGCGGGATCCCACCCCTTGGATTCAAAAAAACGTTTGGAAGTGGCGGCACCAAGGACAATCGAGTGCTCATTGGAAAGTGTCCCCTGCCAACGGGCAAAAGGGGTGCTGTAATAACCTCTGTAAGGGATAAATGCTTTTGTCAACATGTGAACTCTCCTCAGTTTTCTGGTTTCAAATCGTTAATTGATACATATTTGTAACTGTTCAGGCTGAAGACTGAAGGCTGAAGGTAAAAATCATAAAGTTTAGAACGGTTATGCCATGGCACTTTTTTTCAATAACCTTCAGCCTTCAGCCTAAATACCTGATAGCCACTTTTTTCCTATATTCTTATCCTGCCATCGACCGCGAAAACGCAATCTTCAAAGGCCATGATCGGGTTCATATCCATCTCCTTAATCATCGGCAGATCCGTCAGCAGCAGAGATACCCGCTGGATCAGGTTTATCACTGCCTCCTTGTCAATCCCCTTCTCTCCACGCACACCATCAAGCAGTGCGGCTGTCTTGATCGAGGCGAGCATTTCTCCCGCCTCGACTCTTGTAACAGGGGCTATCTTGAACACTACATCCTTCAATACCTCGACGTAAATGCCTCCCAGCCCGAACATCACCAGATGCCCCAACTCCCGCTCGGCAGCGGCGCCGATGATCAGTTCGCGCCCACCAGGGAGAAATTTCTGGACAAAGAACCTCAGCGCACCAAACCTGCCCAGCCGGCTCTGCATATCTTCAACAGTTGCGCGTACCGCGGCGGAATCCTTCAAATTGACGGCCACGCCACCCATGTCGCTCTTGTGATCGATCTCTTCGCAATCGACCTTGACCACAACCGGAAAACCGATCTCTTCGGCCGCAGCAGCAGCCTCGCGAGCACTCTCAACCACCCGCCAGCCGGCAACCGGGATACCGTACGCCTCGAAAATCGTGTAAACATCTGTAGCAGAAAGCACGTTGCGCCCCGCCTTTTGTGCCTGTTCTACGATCGATCTGGCCATGGAGGCATCAACGCCCTGGAATGTTTCTGCCTGACCTATGTTGCGCTGCTTGATGCGACCGTAACTTGCAAGAGCGCCCAACGCCTTGGCGGCATCGCTTGGATTGGCATAGATAGGAACTTTCCCGGCCTTGAGAATGGCCATTGTTTTCTGGAAACGCTCCAGGCAGAGGTTGGTCATGAAGTTGCAGACTATCGGCTTTTTGCCCATCTGATTGATCGCCACGATCTCGTGGGCAACCGCATCGGTGTCGGTAAAAGGCGCCGTAACGAAATTTATGAAGATGCTGTCGACCTGTTCCTCTTCCAGCAGTATCTCCATGGCGGCCCGGAACTGAGGCCCGCCGGCCGTCGCCACAACATCGATCGGATTTTCGAGCGCCGCTTCCGGGAACTGGGTCTCTTTGAGTCTATTGATCGATTTTTCAGAGAGTTTAGGAACATCCAATCCGGAGGCAACCAGGACATCCGTGGCAATAACCGCCGGACCGCCTGTGTTGGTAATGATACCGACCCGGTTACCGGCAGGTATCGGCTGGGATGAAAAGGCCATGGCGGCCCGCACCATCTCACCCTCATCGGAAAATGGAAGAATTCCGATCTTTTCAAAGATCAATTCGGTGGCGATATCCACGCCGGCCAGCGAACCGGTATGGGAGGAAGCCGCCTTCGCCCCCTGCAGCGTGCGACCGGCCTTCATTGCAAGCACCGGCTTCCTGGCTGCAACCTCTCTGGCAACTTCGAGGAACTCGCGCGGATTTGAAAAACCTTCCGTGTAGAGAATGATGGCTCTGGTTTCCTGATCATCCCCGTAGTAACGGATAATTTCAGGAATCGAGACATCGCAGGCATTGCCGTTCGATGCATACAGGCGCTGGCCTATTCCGAGATCTGCCAGCGCCTGCATGATCAGCGCCCCCACCCCACCGCTGAGCGCAACTACAGAGATATGTCCCGGTTCCGGATAGGTGAATGTAAAGTTGCAGTAAGCCTTCAAGGATGGATCGCTGTTGATGATCCCCTGGCAGTTTGGGCCGAACAGCCTGACACCATACTCTTTGGCATTGGCTAAGAACTCCTTCTGGAGCCTGTCGCCCTCCTCCCCCATTTCACTGAAACCTGCAGAGTTGATGATGACCGCCTTGATCCCCTTTTTGCCGCATTCCGTGATCGCCTGCGGAACCATCGGGGCAGGAATGATGATATGGGCGAGATCGATCTCCCCTGGGACCTCTTCCAGCGTTTTGTAGGCCTTTATTCCACGAACATCCGGAGCGGACGGGTTGATTGGGTAGATCGGGCCGGTATAGCCATAGGTCTGCAAATTTTTGATGATGACATTGCCGATCGAAAGCTCCTTGGTGGAAGCGCCTACGATCGCAATCGCCCTCGGCTTAAAAAGTGCGTCCAGCATCTTATTTCCCCTCCTCAAGCTGTTCAATGAAAGCCTCTATGTTGGTCTTGGTCTGCTCATCGGAAATGCAGCGGAGATCGTTCAGATCGCCGGATATCACCAGGCTGGGAATGCCGGTTTCCGCCTCGATCCTCTGCGGCAGGCCGTAACGGTTGTTCGAATTATACGGGCAGGTCTTGGCATCGTGGTAGATGATACCGTCAATATTGAATTTTTTAAGCATCTCCATGATGTACCCCCCCTTATAATCGTCAGAGCGGACGATAAAGAGTTCGAGGTAGGCCTTGGCCATGCTCCGGATCGGATCGTCTCCGTCAAAAGCGGGAAAGATCCAGCTGCTGCAGTAGGTGGAGGCGATCACCGTGGCATGGAAACCGGAGAAAAGTTCCGAGTGCTGCCTGAGGCGCCCCCATACAGGCATCCCTTCCCAATAGATTCGCACGGATTCTCCATCGACAGCACCGACTCCTTCGGCAATTCTCTGCTCCAGCTCGGCAAGCAGCAGTTTGTAATATTCGACAGCCTCCCGGGTGCCTCGCAGTACAACGGCAGGTCCCATGTGAATGGTTGCGTCAAAAAAAGTCAGCGGCGCCGGTGAGACGGTAGCTGTTTCCAGTACCTTCTTCCAAAGCTCGGTGCAGTCGCGGGAAAGCGAGACAACCTCTTTAAGACGCTCCATGTCGAGCTTATTGCCGGATATTTCCTCGAGCGTTGGAATCAACGCTTCGATCTGCCTGGCGACATCATCGATATGGGCCCCGGTCACTTCATTTACGTTTTTGGGTGAGGTAACTCCTATGATCGGAACGTCCAACTCTTTGGAATACCAGGCGAACCAGTCCTGAACATCGCGACACTGGTTGGTGTTATAGACAAGAACATCAGGGCGTGGCACGGACTCTATGCCGGGGTAGGCCTTGGCCAGGGGGGTGAAGCCTTTCAGATAGGCGCCGATATCGGCCGTCAGGTAAGAACAGATATCCGGCGAGTAACCGATTGCGTTCGCTTCGGGGATCAAATCGGTGGATGTCCGCGTCGCACCCAGCATGGCGGCATGATTTTCAGGGAAGTGAACGGCAAATCCCAAGGCGCGCAACAGCTCGGCCGGGCCAACACTTGTGCACCAGGCCACTTTCCGGTTGCTGCTCTTGGCGGCCTCATTCAGATCATAGAAGTAATCCGACATCAGTTCGTTCATCCTGACGGTGGCTTGAATCTTCCTTCTTGCTATCTTCTTCTCTTCGGTCATGATTCTTCCTCCACCGATTCATTTCCTTCCAGCGCGTAAAGCGCCGCCCCTACAGCGCCCGCCAGCTGGGGCAACTCCGGGAGCAGTACTCTGCGGCCGATCATCTCTTCTGTCATCTGCACGATGTAGGGGTTGTTTGCCACTACCCCCCCGGTCATAACCACTCGATCTGTGAGCGAATCCATCTCCAGCACCCTCTTGATGACCGAGTAGAAAATCCCCTTGACGATATCGGAGACCGGCTTGCCGTTCCGGATACTTTCAAGAACCTCTGTAGCCGAAAACACCGTGCAGTAGCTTCCGAGTTTGATCATGTTTTCCGACTTACGGGCCAAGTCGTTCATCTCTTCAAGGGGGATATCAAGCCGTTGGGACATCTCTTCGAGAAAAGCGCCGGTTCCGGCCGCACATTTGCGATTCATCTTGAAACTGCTCCGATTTCCGGCAGCGCCCAATTTGATGATCTTGTTATCCTGTCCGCCAATATCGATGATAGTGATCGCACCCTTAAAGTAGTGATGGCAACCCTTGGCAAGACATCCGATTTCCGTCTTTGTCGCCTCGGTGACAAAGGCGACATTCGCGCGTCCATATCCGGTGGAAACAGCCCTGACTATATCTTTCCGGTTGACTCCGGCCATCTCAAGCGAGGCATCCAGGCAGGCTGCGGCAGTGGCGGTAAAATCAGTTCCGGATTTCTTGACGGCATATCCGATCAAAACTCCTCTAGGATCGATGACAACGACCTTTGTCCGCGATGCCCCCATATCAAGTCCGGCGAAAACTGGTTTGGTCATCTATAATCAACGATCTTCCCAGACGGCGGGACGTTTTGCTATGAAGGCGGTCAAACCTTCAACCGCGTCATGACTGGCCATCAACTCTTCGAGATACATCTTTTCAACGGCGGCAAGCTTCGATTTAATCCGGTCATTCAGTGTCAGACGGGCGGCCCGCACTGCAAATCGGAGTGAACTGGCGCTTAGCGGCGCCAGAAATTCCTGGAAATAGCCCAATGCCGCCTGTTCGGGGTCCTCGGCCACCATGTTGACCAGGCCGATCCGGTGGGCCTCCTCAGCGCCTATACTGCGACCCGAAAAAAGCAGATCTTCCGCCAGGGACTGACCGATCTTTTCAGTCAGGAGACAGGAAGCCGCCGGTGCGAATACAGCCAGTTTTACCTCGGGTTGTCCCAGCATCGCGCCGGGCGCAGCAAAGATCAGATGACCCGCCGCCGCCACTTCCAGACCGCCTCCCAGGCATTGACCACGCACCGCAACCAGAATCGGCACACTGCTTTCTACCATCTGCAGGATAAGTGCATGCAGCTGATGGAGCATCTCTGCGCACGATTCCGGCAGATGCTCATCAACACTTGCGCCAAAACTGAAATGCGGCCCTTCCGCATCCAGCAACACACCCCGCAGCCGCACATTCGAAAGGTGCTCGTCGAGGGCGGCGCGCAATGCCGCAATCATTAAAGCATCGACAATATTTGCCTTGGGACGTGAAAGACGGAGGCGTAGAAGTTTGCCATCATGATCCAGCCAGACTTTAAGGGGAGTTTCACTCATATCAAAATACCTCCGGAACCATAATGGCCCGCCGGGTCAACTTGTGGGCGTGCGCCGCAGCAAATACTTCGTTTATTTCAGACAGCGGATGACGCTCGATAAACGGGGAGAGTTCGATCTTCTTATCCAGCACAAGATTCAGTGCGGCCGGATACAGTTCGGTCAGGCAGCCCCAGTTGCCGAGCGCCCTCGCGTGAAAAGCCATCAGGTTGGAGAGACGCAGTTCAATCTTGTCCATGGTGAAACCAACCACCGACAATGTCGCGCCATGGGTTAGAAGTCCATAGGCTGTCTCCTGGCCGGCAGCGCTGCCGGAACATTCGAATATCTTCCAACCGGTGCTTTTAAGGCCATTGGCCTTGACGAAATCCGAAATAGCCTTCTTCAACTCCTTACCCTGCAGCTGACGGGCGTTTATGGCCAGACCGGCACCGTAATTCAGCATTGTATCGAGTTTAGCCTGGTCAACATCTATCGCGACTACAGTAGCGCCAAAAGCTCTGGCAACCTGCACCGCATGCCCTCCTACGCCGCCTATTCCGACCACGATGGCGAGATCACCCTTCTGCACCTCAGCCTGTGACACCGCCTGATAGGGGGTAGTCACCGCATCGGCGACAACCGAGACATCGGCAAGTTCGAGGCCGGCCGCAGCCAGCTTTTGCTCATCCACGGCACATAGACCTCTGGCCGGAACGATGATATGGGTGGCAAAGCCCCCCTGAATGTCGTTGCCCGGCATCTGCTGACTTCTGCAGATGGTTCCATGCCCGCTTCTGCAGAGTTCGCACTCCCCGCAAGGGATTACAGCAGGCACAATTACGGCCATACCCTGCCAAGTCTCCGCCCCCGGGCCTGCCGCGACCACCCGGCCGCTTATCTCGTGCCCGAGCGCCAACGGCAAAGCATGATTGAGCCGTACGCCATCATAGTAGAAACCGAGGTCGGTGTGACATACTCCACATCCGGCGACCTCAACAACGACTTCTCCCGCAGCAGGCGGAAATGG
>JAQTRC010000005.1:0-43337 GCA_028712665.1 Desulfuromonadaceae bacterium | reverse complement strand
TACTTCGCTCCAGGCATCAGACTCTCGATCAACTCTTCCGTCCAGGGTGCCCCTTTGGCAAGTCCCTGGCGCAGTTTGACGAAGTCTATTTCGCGGCCGGTCTCTTTGGTCCCTTCGTTGAAGGCTCTAAAACCGGTGCGGGCTTCGTTCATCATGTTGAGGGCCAGCCATGCACGCGAGTTTTCCTTGTTTTTGTTCCAGGCATCCAGTTTGGGCTTGCGCAGCTCTTCAAGGCTCTTGGCCATGCATTCCGGGAAGGTGTCCAGCAGTTTGGAGCAGAGTGTTTCGACTTTTTCGTCCAGAAGGGTCAGGTCGATTGTGCCTTCCTTGATCAGGGCGGCCCCTTCCTTGAAAGCGGGGCCGCTTTTGAATTCACCGTGGACGATGCGGCCGTATTCGTCCAGCATCCGGTCAGTTATCACGGTCGGGTTGGCTACGAAACCTCCATTGATTTTGAGAGCAGGAACTACATCGGCGATGATGCCGAGACGGTTGGCTTTGTGGGCCGAGAAGGGCTCACAAAGGGTGCCGGAAACCATGGCCTGTTCACAGCCGATCATGATCGGGAGGAAGTCGGTCGCGCCACCTATTGCCGCCGAGCCATGTTTGGGGCCGGCCTGGCCGAAGTTGGCCAGATCCTGTGCGATGGTGAAGTCGCAGGCCATGCCGATTTCCTGGCCGCCGCCTATCCGCATGCCGTTGACGCGACAGACCACCGGCTTGTCGCACCCAAGGATGGCGGAGACCATGTCGTTGAACAGGCGCATGTATTGACGGTATTCCTGCGGATTGCCGGCGTAGTATTCGGCGTATTCCTTGGTGTTGCCGCCGGTGCAGAAGGCTTTGTCGCCAACGCCGGTAAAGACTACTGCGTTGACTTCACGATCGACGGAGGCACGGCGAAAGGCCAGGATGGTGGCTTTTACCATGTCGGTGGTGTATGAGTTGTACTGTTTGGGGTTGTTCAGGATGATCCAGGCGTTATAGAGCCCTGTAGCGATACTGCCGTCACGGCGGGTTGCGGGGCGTTTTTCATACAATACCATGCCGTCGCAGAGGCTCTCGATTTCGCGGTCGATCAGGTTGTGGTCAATCAGGTGCGACGGGGCGGTGCGGGAAATAATCTCGTCAGTTGTGGACATTAAGTTCCTCCTTGGGTGTTTATGTGATCTATTGTTTGGCTTAGCGCAACTGTTGAATCAAGTCATTGGGGGTGAGTTTTAATACTGTAATTGTTGTAAACAAGTACCTCAATACCAATTTGAAAGTCAAGGGGAAAATCAGGGAATCATCTACTGAAATTGTGCCGGTTGTTACTTAGGGTGAATATACTGCAAACGACACTTTTTACATCGACCCGAAATACCCGGCATGGTCAACAACTACCCCGGAAGCGCCCCTCTCCAGGGCGGCCCCGAGATCGGCAGGGATTGCAGTTTTCTGCATCGTGGTCTCATCAATGTAGACATTAACGGTTTCGACTCTGGCTATGACAGGATCAAGGCCTGCGACACGAATATCCGTTATGATCGTAAATGACGTCGTGCCGAGATGTTGCAGGTAAACCGACAGCTCCAGAACCTGATCGAAACGGGCAGGCGCCTTCCATTCTATCGTTTGCTTGACGAGGTGATACTCAAAAAAACTCTGATCCGGGCAGCTGGCGCGGAGAAATTCAACAGTTCCGATATCTACGTATTCAGCGTACCGGGCATTGAAAACAACCTTCTGCGCGTCGCAATCTGAATAACGAACACGCAGATAATAGCGGAAATGGTCAGTCATTTTGCTCTCGTACTGGAAGTGTAGAAATATTCACCTCTTCCTGTGATCCGGTCTCGGGGGGGAATGACAGAGCTTTGCATAAAACAAACGCTGCCTGAAGCGCCGATGTCGGGCAGAGCGGAAAGCATTCCTTGCACTCCCAGCACTCTCTGGATGCTATCTCAGGGATAAAGCATATCTCTTTCCTGGCTCCCCTGTCGATAAATCCAAGCGCGTCCTTCTTCTTGACCTCGGCACAGTATCTCACGCATAGACCGCAATGAATGCAAAATGAGGCCTCTTTTCCAAACCGCTCCCTGTCCGCTCCATACTCTTGAGCCAATACTTGTAACTGCTCGGAATCAGGGGCATGAGCCAGCATCATCTCCAGAAGCGATTTCCGGATCCGGTCCAGCTTCTTGGATACGGTTCTTACCACCAGATCCTTTTCTACCGGGAAAAGACACGAAGCAACTACGCTGGTCCTGCCGCGGACATCTACTTCCACCGAACAGATCCGGCACCCCCCATACGGTTCCAGTTTCTCGTGGTGACAAAGCGTAGGAATGATTATCCCGACACTCCGGGCCGCCTCCAGAATGGTTGCGCCTTCAATTGCACTGACTTCCTTGCCATCAATCTGTAAGAGAACTTCGCTCATAATTGTTTGCTCTTTCTGACTATAGTTCTTGCATCTTCCGGAACCTGAGGAGGAACAGGCTCGCCTGAAATTATCCTCACCGCGCCAAAGCGTGGAGGACAGGCTTCGAGGCAGGATCCGCATTTCGTGCATTTATCCTGAACAACCACATGGATCAGGTTTTTGCCGCCAAGAATCGCCTCTGCCGGACATTTTTTGCCGCAACTCATACAGGCCTGGCACTTGCCCGGGTCGATATAGTACGAGATCAGCTCCTTGCAGGAATAAGCCGGGCACTTCCCCTCGTTGATGTGAGCCTCATACTCGTCTCTGAAATGGCGAATCGTGCTTAGCACCGGGTTGGGGGCGCCCTTGCCCAAAGCACAGAGTGCGGCGCTTCCAGCTACCTCCGAAAGCTCCTCCAGGAGTTCGATGTCTCCTTTTTTTCCCTTCCCTCTGGTTATATTAGTCAGAATTTTAAGCATCTGCTTGACGCCTTCGCGACACGGGACACATTTGCCGCACGATTCATCAGCGAGGAAGCCGAGGAAGTACCTGGCGAAATCGACCATGCAGGTAGCATCATCCAGGACTATCATCCCGCCAGACCCCATCATTGAGCCGGCTTTCGTGAGCTGGTCAAAATCGACCTCCATATCCAACAGCCCCTCAGGCATACATCCTCCCGCCGGACCGCCTGTCTGCACCGCTTTGAACTTCTTTCCTCCGGGTATTCCGCCCCCTATCTTGTAAACGATATCCCGCAAGGTCACACCCATGGGCACCTCAACGAGACCGGTGTTGTTCACCTTTCCGACCAGTGAAAAAATCTTGGTCCCCTTGCTTCCCTCGGTACCTATCGAGGTAAAGGCAGCAGCCCCCTTATTAATAATCAACGGAACATTGGCCCAGGTCTCCACATTATTTATGTTTGTCGGCTTGTCCCAGAGTCCTTTAACGGCCGGATATGGAGGCCTCGCTTTTGGTTCGCCTACCTTCCCCTCCAGTGACTTGATGAGCGCTGTTTCCTCGCCACAGACAAAGGCTCCGGCTCCCTTATGCACCTTGATGGAGAAATCGAATCCGGAGCCGAGGATGTTTTCCCCCAGAAGACCGTATTCTTCTGCCTTCTTGATGGCAAAAGTAACGTTTTCCACCGCAAGGGGGTATTCCTGTCGAACGTAAATATAACCTTCGTGGGAGCCGATGGCATAGGCCCCGATAAGAAGACCCTCAAGAACAGAAAAAGGGTTTCCTTCCATAAGGGACCTGTCCATGTAGGCCCCCGGATCTCCCTCATCACAGTTGACAATCACATACTTCGGCTCACCCTTTGCGTTCCGGGCAGCTTCCCATTTTATCCCGGCCGGGAAACCTCCGCCTCCCCGCCCCCTCAGACTTGCCGCTTTCACTTCTCCGATAACCTGCTCCGGCGTCATCCCCAAGAGCACTTTCGCTAAAGCCTGATAGCCGCCAACGGCCAGATAGTCTTCAATACTTTTGGGGTCAATCTTTGTATTCTGACCGAGAACGAGCCGTTTCTGATTCTTGTAGAAGGGAATTTCCGATTCATGGGTTACTTTTTCACCTGTGTTCGGGTCAACATAGACCAGGCGCTCAACAACTTTCTTCTCAATCAAAGTCTGCGAAATGATTTCGGAGACGTCTTCAGGCTTTACCTGGAGATAACATATCTCCTCAGGGTAAATAACGATAATGGGACCTTTCTCGCAAAAACCGTGACAGCCGGTTTTTCTGAGATCCACCTTACCCGTTAATCCCTGCTTCTCAATTTCCAGATCAAGAGCGGCAGCAACTTTTTTACAATGCGTAGCCTGACAGGCCGAACCGGAACAGAGCGTTATACAAGGCCTGTTTGGATCCCTTTTTGATAAGATATTCTTCCTTAATTTTTCAAGTTCGGCAGAGGAATTTATCCGTGACATATTAGTCCCTAACTTCGGTATTTAGGTAGAAGGCTGAAGGAAATCAGTGGATTAATTGAATTACTTCGTAGCCCTGTTCAAATGTATTGAGTCGGTGGAACTTAAATTGTGTTCTCCTAACGACCTTCAGTCTTCAGCCTGCTTATTCGTAATTTTTCAACGTCTCTTCAATCCGGGCCGGCGCAATATTGCCATGATATTCGCCGTCAACCACCATCACCGGTCCTAAGGCGCAGCAACCGAGGCAGTTGACGGTTTCCAGGCTGAACTTCAAATCCACGTCCGTTTCACCCGGTTTGATTCCAATCTGATCCTGAACCGTGTCGAGGACACGCTGCGCCCCACGAACATGGCAGGCGGTGCCGACACAAACGTGAACTTCATGACGCCCCTTGGGGACCAGACTAAAAGATTTATAAAAAGTAGTTATATGCTGTATCTGGCTCAGAGGCACACGT
The DNA here is from genome assembly GCA_028712665.1 of Desulfuromonadaceae bacterium. Lineage (GTDB taxonomy): Bacteria > Desulfobacterota > Desulfuromonadia > Geobacterales > Pseudopelobacteraceae > JACRCG01. The sequence continues at coordinate 38,529 of JAQTRC010000005.1, read as the reverse complement.
AATTTTTCACTGACCCTTTCCAATGCTTCTTTGGGGAGCCAATGATTTTCGCTCTGAATATCAAGCAGTATCTGAATCAACGAACCGGCTTCGCACTGGTGATTATCAATAATCTGGTCGATGGTTTCTACATTCATATTTTATGTCCCGAATTTCTTGATTATTTATAACGTTAGGCTTCAAAAATATTAGCAAGCCAACCAAATATCTTTCGTGTTTCATAGCCCCTCCCTTCCTTCCATTAACATAAGGGGGGGAGCAATTCATTCCCCCTCTCAAGCTAAGAGGGAGCAGGGGGAGTTATGGTTAAGCTATTGCGTAACGTTTTTGATTTTCATCGTATCTCACCAATCCCTGCCTTGCCGAACTGTTTAGGTGTCTTGATACTTCAGCCGGATCCAAACTTAATCGTTCAGAGATTTCCCTTGTTGAAAGCGGATTTCTCCCCAGCAGCGTGGTAATCTGGCTGATAGCCAGTTTTTCAGCTATTACGTCGCTAATTAAGCTGTTTACCTCGTCACTGCTGAAAAATTCGTTGTACTCATCTTCCGTTTTAAACCGTACTCTAAGCCGCTCTCTTTCAACCAGTTTGAGGTAGGGGAGTATTTTTTTAACAGCTTCAAATTTGAGCTTCAGTCCGTCCGCACTGATGCCCTCACCGACACCAATAGGTCCCAGCTCCTTCAGATTTTTGCCAAAGTCATTCATAACCTCGGCGTAACGCATCCCTTCAGAGCCGGAAATCCATTCAAGCCGTAACCTTGCGGGGTTTACACCGATCTGTTCAAGCACTTTTCTGGATAGATGCATCATACTCAATGCATCGTAATTTCCTTCGGTCACATAATGGCATTCGCCAAGCCAGCATCCGCCGATAAACACCCCGTCCGCTCCATTTGCGAAAGCGCGGAGTACAAAGGCCATATCGACTCTGCCGGAGCACATTACGCGGATAATCTTTGTTTCAGTTGTATATTGCAGTCTGGAAACTCCAGCCAGGTCCGCCGCGGCGTATGCTCACCACGTGCAGAGAAAGCCGACTACTCTGGGTTTAAACTCAAGTTCAGCGCTCATTCCTATCTCCTTCCTAAGCCGGGACAATCACGGCAAGTTTCTTTATCCGTATCCGGAACCGACGCGTCAATCTGCGAAAAAATCTCGTCATCCGTATAGTGCTTCAGTTTGATGGCCTGAGTAGGACATTTTGCATTACAGAGGCCATCTCCCTTGCAGAGGATCTGGTTGACGGTTGCCTTTTTCCCCTTCGGTGTGTCGTGGAACTCTATGGCGCCGTAGGTACATGCGGTGATGCAAGCCCCGCATGAGACACAGTCGTTCTCATCAACTTCGCACACCGAGCCGGAGGCGGTAACCGTGTCTTTGGTGAGCAGGTTGATCGTCCGTCCCGCCGCTCCGTAAGCCTGACTGATGGTTTCAGACAGATGCTTCGGATAGTGCGCAAGGCCGCATAGGAAAACTCCGTCGGCGGCAAAGTCGACCGGCCTGAGTTTTACGTGGGCTTCCTGGAAGAAACCGTCCGGGTTCATGGCCACTTTGAACAGCTTGGCCATCTCGGCGCTTGATGGAGAAGGAATAACGGCGGCGGCCAGCACCAGCAGATCGGCATCAATGGCGAGTTTCTGACCCAATACGGGGTCCGAAACCGTTACCCTGATCATGGGCTGGCCACCTTCGACAACGGCTTCGACCAAGGGCTTGTCAAGCGGTTCATAACGGATAAACTTAACATCCCTGTTGGAGGCCTCGCGGTAATAATCCTCTTTGAAGCCATAGGTTCTCATGTCCCGAAACAGCACATAAATATCCATCCCGGGGTTGGTCTCTTTCAGTTTCAGGGCATTCTTGATGGACTGGCTGCAGCAAACCCGGCTGCAGTAATTCCGATCCGTCTGGCGACAGCCGACGCATTGAATCATGACCAGGCTCTGGGCTCCGAGCACCTTTTCATCCTGCTTGACGATCCGTTCCTCAAGCTCCAGCGAAGTCATAACCTTATCATCCTGACCATACAGGTATTCGACCGGTTTGTATTCATCAGCGCCGGTGGCGATAATGACCGCACCGTGCTTGATCTCCCTGACCATCCTCTCGGTCGTAACCCTGGTCACAAAATTGCCGACATAGCCGGAAACATCAGTGATAACGGCATCTATGTAGACATGAATCGACGGGTGCCGATAAACCTTCTGGACGAGATCGTCCAGAAATGGCTGAACATCAACACCATCTAGGGTATAATGAATCCGCCGCGCCATGCCGCCAAGGTCGCTCTTTTTCTCCAGCAGGTACACTTCAAAACCGACGTTGGCCATACTAAGAGCGCTGGTCATGCCGGCCACGCCGCCGCCAATCACCAGAGCAACCTTGGTGACTGGCAGTTGGAATTCCTGCAGCGGTTCGAGGTGTTCAGCCCGTGCCACCGACATCCGTATGATGTCTTTTGCCTTCTGGGTGGCACCCTCTTTGTCCTTTGAGTGGACCCAGGAACAGTGTTCCCTTATATTTGCGAATTCGAAGAAATATTGATTAAGTCCGGCCTCGCGGCAGGTATCCCGGAACAGCGGCTCGTGTGTCCGCGGTGTGCATGCCGCCAGCACCACGCGGTTCAGGTTATGTTCCACGATAGCATCCGCTATCAGTTGGGCGTTTTCAGTGGAACAGGCGAAAAGGTTCTCCTGGGAGTAGACTACGTTCGGCAAGGTGCCTGCGTAGTCTGCGACTGAGGGAGTATCAACCACCCGGCCGATGTTGGCTCCGCAGAGGCAGGTGACAACCCCAATCCTGACTTCCTCTTCAGAGACATCCTTTTCAGGAGGATACACTCGCTCCCTCGACAAATCCCCACGGCGATAAGAGAGCAGTTGACTGCAGAGGGCATCGGCGCCGCTGGCGGTCACAACCGACTCTGGAATATCAACAGGGCCTTGGAATGCACCGCTGATAAAAACACCCGGACGGCTTGTTTCAATGGAATTAAGGGGGTTGGTCTTGCAGAAACCGTGATCATTCAGCTCAATTCCAAAGGTTTCGGCCAGCTGCAGGAAATCGGCTGGAGGTTCAATACCGACAGATAGGACGACCATGTCGAATTGCTCTTCCTTGACCCCCTCATCAAGGGTCGAGTAACGGATGGAAACATTTTTGGTCTCCGGGTCTTCCGAACCGATGGAGACATAACTCCGGATAAACCGTACATCGGGGAGATTTTCCGCCCGTTTGTAGAACCGTTCGAAATCCTTGCCGAAGGCTCTGATGTCGTTATGGAAGATCGTCGCCTGCATCCCGGCGTCATGATCCTTGGTCAGGATCACCTGTTTCTGAGTGTAGGCGCAGCAGACCGCCGAGCAGTAACTGTTCCCCCCAGGGATAACCTGCCTGGAACCAACGCACTGAATCCAGGCGATGCTGTGCGGATGCACTTTGTCGGAGGGACGCCTTATCGTGCCTTCGTACGGACCCGTTGAGCAAAGAATCCGCTCGTAGTCCAGACTGGTAACGACATTCTCGAAGATGCCATAGCCAAAGTCATTCCTTAACTTTGGGTTAAAGGTGTCGAAACCGGGAGAGAGGACGATGGCCCCTACCTCCACTTCAACTATCTCCTCTTCCTGATGAAGGTCGATGGCCCTGGGTTTGCAGACCCCTTCGCATATTGCACACGACCCGTCCTTGAGATAGAGGCAGGTTTTCGGATCTATGTACGGAATCAGCGGCAGCGCCTGCGAAAAATATATATGTATGGCTTTGTTGTTGGAAAGATTCTGGTTATACTGGTCTGGCACCTTGACCGGACAGTATTCAGCACAGATGTTGCAGCCGGTGCATTTGCTCTCGATCACATAGCGGGGCTTTCTGACCAGAGAGACCTTGAAGTTGCCCGGTTTTCCCTTGACAGTGCCGACTTCAGTGTAGGTAAGGATTGTTATATTCGGGTGCCTGCTGCATTCGTTGAACTTGGGGGACTCAATGCACATCGAGCAGTCATTTGAGGGAAAGGTTTTGTCAAGCTGGGACATCTTTCCGCCGATGGCCGGTGATTTATCAATCAGATAAACCTTGAAGCCCGAGTCGGCGAGATCAAGAGAAGCCTGAATACCGCTGATTCCTCCACCAACAACCAATACATCTATAAGATTTTTTTCTGTCATATCAATTCCTGTATAATCTCAGTGATGTCCCTGATCTCAAGGACTTCAGGATCATCCAGCGATAACCTGCTGTCTTCAAAATTGGTAATGCAATATGGGCAGGAAGTCACCAGCACCTCAGCTCCGACCCCGATCGCCTGTTCCAGCCTCAGGTCGGAGAATCTTTCGCTCTTGGGAGTCTCAACCCAAATTCTGCCACCACCACCACCGCAACAGAGACTGTTTTCGCGCGTATCAGGCATCTCCAGTAGCTCTATGCCTGAAATACCCTTCAATATTTCACGCGGTTCATCAAAAATTCCGTTATGGCGCCCGGCGTAACAGGGGTCATGATACGTGACTTTTTTCCCGTATCCCTTGGTGAGCTTCAGCCGACCACTGCTGATAAGCTCATGCAGATACTGGGAGATATGTACAACTTCAAAATTCACCATGAATTCAGGATATTCATTTTTAAAGGTATGATAACTGTGCGGGGACGAAACAAGGATTTTCTTCACCCCGTTGTCGATGAATGTCTTGATGTTATCCTTGGCAAGCTTTTTAAATAATTCCTCATTGCCGGTCTTGCGGATACTTTCACCACAGCAGCTCTCCTTGGAGCCTAGTATCCCGAACTTCACCCCTGCTTTTTTCAGGATATCGACTGTGGCGGCGGCCACCTTCTTCAGCCTTGGGGCATAGCTTAAGTAACAACAGGAAAAATAAAGTACTTCCATACCTTCGGAGAAGGTATTTACCGACAGCCCTTCTGCCCACTCCGCCCTCTTGCTTCGTTCCTCATTAAATGGATTTCCTTCCCCCATAAGGCCAACGCTCACGGTGCGAATTGGCGCGATCGGGCCTGGGAAAATATCATTTTCAGTGGCAATCTTACGCAGGGCGACACCGGATTCAATCTGCTTTACACCCCTGGGGCAGTACTGGGGGCACTTGCCGCAGGTAGTGCAACGCCACAAATCTTCACTTTCAATGTCGGTCAGACCGAAGGTGGCCTCACGGATCAGCTTTCGCATACTGAAGTCCCTGACTCTGTTCCAGGGACATACCGTATCGCATCGACCGCATTGATAGCAGTATTTGAAGGCGTCTCCGCCCTGCTCTTTTATAAGATCAATTATTTCCTTGAAGGGGGCGACTGTTTCCACTATTTTTTTGCTCCTCTTCTTTTTCTATAAGTGTTTTATTCCGATTTCAAATCAAGGATGATATCAAGGCGGCAAGGGAGAAGGCGACGAAAGCGTACAAACAGTACGCTGAGGTGTCTTCGACTAAGCCAACGAAGATTGCGCCTTGATCTGGAATTGGAATCAACCCTTCTTTGACAGTCGGGCAACGGTATCCACTACCTTCTGCAACCCATGCTTATTAACCAATGCTTCCAGACCTGTCTCAACCTCGCCCAGTACCGGTTCCTCTTCCCGTTCCTCTTCCCGTTCTTCGTAAACCAGGGCCTTGGCCAGACACCAGGTAACACATAACGGCTCTTCTTCATCTTCACACATATCGCATTTTAAAGGGAGGCCGGAATCGGGCTCTTTGAAAAGGTCTCTTGATGGGCATGAAGCCCTGCAAAAATCACACTCGGCATATTCCTTACCGTCAATCACATATTTGTCTCTGCCCTTGCATTCTGACGCCGTGTACTCACCTGCATACACCGGCAGGTATTTATCATTGATCGGATCTCGAATCAGCCGAATTCGCGATCTTTGCGGATTGTTGCTGCTATATTTCGGACTGGCGTGAAAAGCGGAGCAGATCATCTCGCATGCACGGCAACCGTTACATTTATCTACGTCGATCTTGATTACCTTGATTTTCTTTTTAGTCTTACTCATAGCTCAAGATCCCTCTCTGTTCCAGGTCTTCGCCGACATAGTCCATTCCTAATTCATGCAGCGTCTCTTTTGTCGGAATACCCTGATTATTCCAACCCTTGAATTTGTAGTACGCATCCAGGAGCTGTTCTTCAAGCTCGGGGAATCTTTTTTTCCAATGGTCTTCAGGCGGTTTTTCATCAGCTCTCGTCAAGCCTCTTCGAATATTGAAAGCTCTGACTAATGTCCGGCTCCTCTTGGCCGCCAGCGATAGCTCGTCTTCATTCATATCTATCCCGGTCGCTGCCGAGATGAATTGCGGGTAGTTGTGAATATGATACGGAGGTTTCAGGGGAAATGACGACAAACCGGCGCACATTCCGAGGCCGTCGTCGATGTAGTGCATCATCTCCTGCCAGTCAACAATGTCAACGGACATGTCAACAGTCGGGTAATACGGATTCGATTTTTCTCCGCGCAATTCCCAGTCCAGAAGATATTGCTTGAACTTCTCATCGGGAACGTGAACCCAGTCTTTTACAAACTCCTCCCTCTCCTCCATCGTCGGGAATGGCGATTGCGGGAACTGCCCCTCAATCTGGGTGATGTTTGACTTTTCGCCGGTGCTGTACATAAGGAAATAGACGGGATTCAGCATCCCCAGCTTGAGCGGCAACTGTTCATGTTTCTTTATGTTGTTATGAGCGTAAGCTTCCGCCCCCTTGCCAATTTTCTTGGCGGCCCAGTGAGTGCCGTCAGCCAGGATGTCGCCGATTCCTTCACGCCGGACAATCCGGTCGAGCAGCCAGTAAAATTTCCCCTCGTTATCAGTCGGGCAGCCTTCAAAGTCCTGATCGGTCAGAATGCCGGCATCCCAAAGCTCGACAGCGAAGGCCATAATCTGAGGGGTTGAGAAGCCGTCAACTCCGTACTCCGTGGCGCGCTGCGCAATTCTGAAACCGAACTCCAGGTCATCGACAAAGGCCGCCATGTTATAGGTCAGCTTTGAAAAGCATTTCATCATGTAGGTTGACATGCCCGGCAGGGAAATGATTGCTCCGCATTTCATCGGACAGTTGTAACAACTGATCAGCCGGGTCCTTGCCCCTTCCTGAGTCGCAGTCCACTTTTCTTCCACTTCTTTGGTCCAGAACTCTTTTCTCCGCGTACGGGAGTTTCCCCAGGAGAAATTTTCAGTGTGCCACTTCTCATCGGTATGCAGCATCTCCTGCGGCGACCCCAATCCGGCCAAAATGGGCATAACTCCGGGAACCGGTTTTTCTTCCCGGTCACTGATATACTTCAGCACTTCACTGCATAGTTTTAAATATTCAACCGGCCTGGCAATATTGATATCCTTTGTTCCACGGACAGCTATCGCCTTAATCCCTTTGTCACCCATCACAGCGCCAATTCCGAGGCGGCTGGCGCTGGATCTACCCTGCTCAATGGAAGCCGTAAAGACCCTGTTTTCGCCAGCCAGACCGATAGCCGCCACCTGGATGTTAGGATCCTTCAGCTCCTGACGGATAAGCTCCTGGGTTTCAACCGCCCCTTTGCCTTGCAGATGAGAGGCGTCGCGTATTTCCACCTTGTCATTGTGTATCCACAAATAAACCAGCTTGGGGGATTTGCCGCGAAAGATCACTTTGTCATAACCGGCATACTTTAATTCCGGCGCCCAGAATCCACCCATCATTGAATAGGCCATTAAACCGGTCTGGGGAGAAATGGTGGAAACTATGGTACGATTACAACCGGGAGCGGGTGTGCCGACTAACAGACCGGTACCGAATATCAGCAGGTTCTCGGGAGAAAACGGTTCGACTTCAGGCGGAACCCTGTCCCATAGTATCTTGGCGTTAGTAGCCAGCCCCCCCAGATAAAGCTTGGTCAATTTCGGGTCGGTCGCTACCCTCTCAATGTTTCCCCGGGTAAGATCAATCTCTAAATTAAACCCTGTCTCTGCGTAAGCCATTTTTTAGCCCCTTTACTTAACTTTCGTAGTTGCTTCAAAAGTCCCCTCCACCTTGGCGGAGGGAGGATCAGGGTGGGGGGAAGGTTGCCATGAAATCAGCATGCCGTAACTTCACCCACCCCTCAATCCCATCCTTTAGACCCCAGATGGTCCGTCCAGGGTGGGATGGTAATTATCTTATTGACGTCACATTATCTCTCTAGTTAGAAGCAGACGCTGGGAAGGCTTGAATCCCCTCCTGGTGAGAAAATTCCTCAGGGCGTAATTCTCATGTTCCAATTTTGTCCGGACCGATTCGACCTGTAGAGATGAAAGATTTAACAGAAGCTGCGAGAGCAGCGCATGACCGACACCGGAGCCGGAATAGGCGGGGTGTACTCCTATTGTGTCAATCGCTGCTGTTTTATCAACTTTACCGAACTCACCGTAATCAACGCGGGCCATGATAAATCCGGTGACGATTCCGTCTTCTTCCGACACCATGGAGACACGGATACCTGATTCATCAAGCATCTCCCTGAACTTGGAGGCGTAATACGCCGACCGGTCAAGGCCGGTAAGCTTGGTGTCTATTCGATCAATCGACGCAATATCTTCCCCTTTGAGAGAGCGGACCAGGACGCGGTCCCTCGCCAGTTTATCATAATGGTTACCTCCGGCGCCGCTGTGGACCCGCCATTTTCCATCCATTTTAACCGGCGCTATCTCGGCCACCTCCTCATCCAGAGGCGAAGTATTGCGCTCTATGATCTGCCCGGACGCGAGAGTGAAACCTGCTGCCGCAAAAAATCTGATCATGGAGTGGTTTGACCATACGATCTGACTCTGCAGGGTACTGATATTCCTGTTTTTCATCCGTCGTTCAATCCCGGACATGAGCATTTTGCCGATCCCTCTGCCTCTGTAGCCGATATCGACACCGAAGTCATCAAGCACCGCTATTGCGCTTCTTGCGCCGAATTCTCCTTCGAGTATCCTGGCAAACCCATAGCCGGCCAGCTTCTTGTCATCAAGAACCGCAGAGGTGATAAAACTGTCAGGCATTGCGGTCGCGACGGCAAGCCTTTTTTCCAGAAAAGCCTTTCTCGGACTTCCCGTCAGACTACTCTCAATTTCTGAAACCCGATTTATATCTTCTGGATAGAGCGAGCGAAGCGTGAGGTCTGACATATCCGTTTTTCCTTTCTGCGGCACATCAAAAAACTATTTTTGGCGACGATTTGAAGGTGTATGTAGCACGGAAGCAACACATTCTGTTGGAGACATAACCAAGTTATTATGCAAATAAGTACCACTATACCACTTTATATGTCAAGGAGAAATTAGCGGTTATTTCCGAAGTTATTCTGAGTGGAAACCCAGCTTCTAACCGGTTGAAATATAAAGCCAGAGAATATTTAGCAGATGCTCCACCTGCCGAAACTCCGGATCACCAGTATCCAGGACTGCATTATGTTCAATTGCGGAAGCGACCGCAAAGGTGCCGGCATATGACATGGCAAAACGCGCCTTCAATTCGGCGGCCTTGAAGATAAGCTGATTGGGACAAGAGAGGATTGTGAATCCGAGGCTTTTATATTTTGAAATTTCATTATTTTTGCGGCGTTATTTAATATAGCTTGAAATAAACATTATATAGTGGTATTAAAGTACCGAATTATGCATCAGCATGCTTTACTCTCACTAAAGAGTAATAATATCGACATATTGGATAAAGATATGAAAGAAAATATTTCCATTCGCGACGCTATTGCATCCGATCTGGATGCCGTAATCTCACTGGACCAATGGGCTCCCATGGAAGAAAAATCGACCTATTGGAGCGATGTCTTCGATCACTACGTTCGCCGAGACAAAAATGACCGGCTTTTTCTGGTCGCCGAATCCAATAACAGGGTCGTCGGTTTTATCATCGGCGAAGTTCGTGCATGGGAGTTCGGTTCGCCTCCCTGCGGCTGGGTTTTCGCTCTGGCTGTCTCCCCGAATAACCGGCAGATGGGCATTGGTGAACAGATGTTCGAAGAGATATCGAAGCGACTGAAACAGTCCGGAGTTACTACTGTACGAACAATGGTGGACCGTGACGATAAGCTGACGTTGTCGTTTTTCCGCAGCCTGGGTTTATGCACCGGCAAGTATATCGAACTTGAAAAACAGATCGACTGAATAGAACGAGAGTCCATCATGAAACTGAATAAAGCAAGCCTGTTTGCACTCATAGCCGTGTTGGAACTGGCCAGCGACACGGAGCAGCAGCTTTCAACCACAGACATTGCGGATAGACATGGCATCTCCACACACCATCTGGCTAAAGTCATGCGCAATCTTGTTCATGAAGGATTGGTTCAGGCTGTACGAGGGGCTGGAGGGGGGTATCGATTTTCCGGGAATGTCAAACGGACAACATTGCTGGATGTCATTCAGCTCTTTGAGACACTGGAGTCTGAACTTGACGTGCCTAACCACTGGGATCAGAAGGGTAACCAGATCATCACCGAGCTTCAGAGCATAACCAATGAGATCGACGAATTGACAAAGGCGGTTCTGGACACGATTACCCTGGCAACTGTCCTCAAGAACAGTCAAAGACGTAGCGCAGTGATGGCGGCTCTTTCCACCACAACCGCCTGAGACAGCTTAATCCCAAAAACTTTATACCAGGTGCCCATCCAACTGCTTCGGATGGGCACCATTTTATTACCGGACAGGAAACCAAAATGAAATTTACCGGAACAGATTCTTATATTGCCACCGATGACCTGATGTTGGCGGTCAATTCGGCTATCGTTCTTGAACGCCCCCTGTTGATAAAGGGAGAACCGGGCACAGGAAAGACCATGCTGGCCGAGGAAGTGGCTCGGGCTCTTGGCAAGCCGCTCTTCCAGTGGCACATAAAATCCTCCACCAAGGCCCAACAGGGGCTGTATGAGTACGATGCGGTTTCGCGCCTGAGGGACTCGCAGTTGGGTGATCCCAGAGTTCATGCAATCTCTAACTACATCGTCAAGGGCAAACTGTGGGAGGCCTTCGAGTCTGATTGCCAGGCCGTCGTGCTTATCGATGAGGTTGATAAGGCCGACATCGAGTTTCCAAACGATCTGCTGCGCGAACTGGACCGGATGGAATTCTATGTCTACGAAACGCAGCAGGTGGTGCAGGCCAAACACCGCCCAATAATAATCATTACCAGCAACAATGAGAAGGAGCTGCCCGACGCTTTCCTGCGGCGCTGTTTTTTTCACTTCATCCGCTTTCCTGACAGGGAAACACTCGAACAGATTGTTGCGGTACACTATCCAGACATCCACTCCTCTCTGGTAAAAGAGGCTTTGGAGGTCTTTTTTGGGGTACGTGAAGTCCCCGGTCTGAAGAAAAAACCTTCAACCTCCGAATTGCTCGACTGGCTGAAAATTCTATTGGCCGAAAAGATCGGACCGGAGCATCTGAAAAACAGCCGCAAAGAGCGACAGATCCCCCCACTGCACGGAGCCCTCCTCAAAAACGAACTCGACCTGCTGCTGTTTGGTCCGCAATCAAGGCGCTCTGCGTCCGGTTACTAGTCCCCGCAGATGTTGATTGATTTTTTTCAGCAGTTGCGGAATATCGGGATCCCGGTCAGTATTATGGAGTTTCTCACCCTGCTCGAAGCCATGCAAAAGAATCTGGCCTTCGGAAGCGCCGAGGATTTCTATTATCTGGCACGCCTCTGCATGGTGAAGGACGAAACCCATTTTGACAAATTTGACCGGGTTTTCATGGAGTATTTCAAGGGAATAAGTGTCACCGCTGAAGAGCTGAATCAGGAGATCCCGGAAGAATGGCTGCGCAAACTGGCGGAGCGTTTTCTTAGCGAAGAGGAAAAAAAACAGATTCAGGCCATGGGGGGCCTGGACAAGCTGATGGAAACCTTGAAAAAACGGCTTGAAGAGCAAAAAGAGCGGCATCAGGGGGGGAGCAAGTGGATCGGCACCGGCGGCACATCACCATTTGGCGCCTATGGATACAATCCCGAAGGGATCCGTATCGGACAGAGCGAATCACGTCACCGGCGGGCCGTCAAGGTTTGGGAGAAGCGCGAATTCAAAGACCTTGATGATTCGGTCGAGTTGGGCACGCGCAACATGAAGGTGGCCCTGCGGAAGCTGCGCACATTTGCCAGGGAGGGAGAAGCGCTGGAACTGGACCTTCCCGGCACGATCCGTGCGACAGCCGGAAATGCCGGTTTTCTGGATATCAAGATGGTGCCGGAGCGGCACAACAAGGTTAAGGTGCTGCTGTTTCTTGACGTGGGCGGTTCCATGGATCCGCACGTTGAGGTCTGTGAGCAGCTGTTTTCTGCGGCCAGAAGCGAGTTCAAACATCTCGAATATTTCTACTTCCACAATTTTGTGTACGAACGGGTGTGGCGAGAAAATCGACGGCGCTGGAATGAACAGCTTGAAACCTCGACTCTGATCAACCAGTTCGGTCCAGATTACAAGCTGGTCATCGTCGGCGATGCCAGCATGAGCCCTTACGAGATTCATCTGCCTGGGGGGAGCGTCGAGCACCACAACCCCGAGCCGGGATCGGTCTGGTTGAAACGCCTGACAGATCACTACCGCCGGGCTGTCTGGCTAAATCCGGAGCCACGCGAGCATTGGAAATACACGCATTCGATACAGATCACAGATCAGTTGATGGTCGGGCAGATGTTCCCGTTGAACTTGGATGGAATTGATCGTGCGATAAAATTTTTGGGGAGTTGAAATCTGATTTAATCCCGGAGCATCTATTCCTTAGCCCTGCTTATGTAGCAGATCCTTCAACAACACTCTTCAGAACCTCCCGAAACTGATCGAAGCCGTACGGCTTGCTTAGTAAGCCGGCAATATCCTCCCGTGGTATCCGCGAGGTCACGGCGGAGTATCCAAACCCGCTGGAGATGATGATCGGGAGTTGCGGGTTCCGCTTTTTCAATTCACAGAACAATTCGTAGCCATCCATCAGTGGCATACCCATGTCGGTGACAACCAGGGTAATATCTGCTGCGTTCTTCTGGTACAACTCCAAGGCATCCCTGCCGTTTGATGCTTCAATAACCGTGAATCCCAATGCCTTCAGCATTGTCTTTGCAATAAATAAAATCTGTTCTTCATCCTCTACAAGCAGTACCGTGCCTCCCCCCTGCCACTCTTCCGATAAGAGTTGCCGGATTGCTTCATCTCCAATGGAGTCACTGCTCAGAACCGGCAGATAAACTTTGAAGGTTGTGCCTGTTCCCGGTTGGCTGAATAGCTGCAATGCTCCCTTATGAGCCTTGATTATGCCGAGTACTGCTGACAACCCCAAGCCGCGCCCGGTGAATTTGGTGGTATAGAACGGCTCGAAGATTCGACGCCTGGTTTCATCATCCATGCCGCAACCGTTATCGGTGACTTCCAGGCAAACATAACAGCCGGGCGTAATGATTTTGCCTAAATGATCCTTGTCTGATTTATCCGTTCTGACCACCGATTTTGAAAGCGATACATGAATCTCCCCCATTTCGTCGCCAATGGCTTCCGATGCATTGCTGAGCAGGCTCATGACGATCTGCCTGATCTGGTTGGCGTCCCCTTTGATGAGGGGTATATTTGATGAGAAATCCGGTTTTATGACTAAATTCCGAGGGATAGGAGATTTCAACATATTGAGCATCTCATCCACCAATGCCTCCATCTCGATCTGCTCCTGGTCAAGGGGGGCTTTACCAGCGTATGTAAGCATCTGGCGGCATAATCCGGCTGCTCGTTCAACAGATTTCTCTATTTCAGGAATATGATGTTCCGCCGTTTCATAATCCATCTTTACAATGTAACAATATCCCAGGATGATCGCCAGGATGTTGTTGAAGTCATGAGCTATGCCACCGGCCAGCACGCTCAGGCTTTCCAGCTTCTGTGTCTGTTGGAGTTGCTGTTGAAGCGCCAGTTTTTCTTCCTCCGCCTGTTTGAGCGCGGTTATATCGTGGATAGCATGTACCGCTCCTGCCAGTGTCCCGTCATCTGCAAACAGCGGCGTGGCACTGATACGGAGATGTTTGTCCAAATGAGGTTCATACAATTCCGCTAAATTCTTCTTTTGTTCCTTCAGCGTGTTGGAGAGTGGACACCCTGGAATCGGGCTATTTAAGCCATGTACCAAGCTGCAACACTTCATGCCAACCAAATTTTTATTGTTTTTACCAACTAATTCTGCAAAAGCCAGGTTTGCCTTCACTACCGAGTAGTCGGGGGCGATAATGGCCACCGGGTCAGGTACTGTGTCAAAGGTCTTGCGCCATTCCTCTGCCGCTTCCTTCTGAGCCTTCTCCGCCTCATGTTGCCGTTTATGCTGCAATCCATGCTCCGCAAGCATTTGAGCCAGACCATGGATAAAGGAGAGATTCTTGTGAAGCCTCTCCTCTGAGAAGAGTGGCACTTTCCGCATTGCTTCGAGGTAGTCGCTTTCGTCAAAACCGAACTGGCGAGCCTGTTCGATGAAATAGGATTCGTCAGGCGGTTCCAAAAAAAGCTGGCCTGTGAATACGTTACCGAGATGTTTCCCATTGATGATTATGGGCGTTGCCGCATCTACAAGCCCCATTGGACAACGATAGATGATATGAGGCATATTATTGTCAAGCCCGGCTCGAATATGTGTATCGCTCTCTATGCACCTCTTTTCTGTATCAGGGTTCACACGATGGAATTTGGTACAGATATCCTGCCAAGCAGTCGCTATCAGTACATTTCCTTCAGTGTCTATAATGCCGGACGGCATGCTGTGAATTTCGTCAAGTGCGTCCAACAATTCCCGCAGCCTGGGAACATCGAGAAGCTCTTTAAGCGTGTAGTCCATTGCATCACCTCAATATAAAAAAGGGCAGCCGGAAAAAAATCCGAAATGCCAGTTTCTACACGATACATAAGAATAAATTTTCTTACAGAAAAGTTTGTCAGGGAATGGTTCTGTCAGTCTGGATAGCTGGCTGGCTGAACAAATTACTGCCACATTAAGCCCTTTCTAAACCGTATGTTGGCTTTGGAATCGGTTATGTCAGGTCTGTTCTCCAATTGGAGTGCAGGCAGTCAGAGCTTCAGGTTCCATTAAAGACTTTTCCGATTTAGAATCAAGCAGTTCCCTGATTTTTTTAAACAGCATGGCGGGCAACATGTTTTTTTGAATAAAGTTGAGACCTCGAGTATTGGACAAAGAGGTAGGGGAATAACCACTCATCAACAGTATCCTGGCATCAGGATTCAGGCGTGAAATTTCCTTATGTGCCGCAATTCCATTTTCTCGCGGCATCATGACGTCCATTACTACCAGGTCAATCCCGTTCATATTTTCTTTGTATATATTAACAGCATCCCGTCCATCCTCGGCTATAATGACATTGTATCCTTGTGACGTTAACAGCTCGGATATGGAAAGGAGCAGATCCTTTGAGTCATCAACAAGTAAAATGGTTTCTTTGGCCGGGATGCAGGAATCACCGTTTATGATATTTTCTCCAAATTGCTCCCAGCATTTCTTTTTCGTAATTGGCTTATGACCTTGCCAGTAAGGCTTAACTTCGCGAAAACGCAACAGCAACTCCGTCTCGGTCAGAATTGTTGCGACCGGAATTTTCATTGCCGCAGCAAGTTCAAACATCGTGACAAGCGTTGGTTGCTGTTTCCCCCGTTCAAGCTGGGATATGAACACCCTGTCCAACGAACTGATTCTGGAGAGTTCATCCTGAGATAGTTGAAGTTCTTTCCTGAATCTCCGTATGACGGCGCCAAAAGCCTCTTCTAAGGTCAAAACGCCCCCCGTTAAATAAATAATAAAATTTGTCCTGAGATAACTATCATAATAATTGCAAACAATATGTAGTCTTCTAACAACATTTTAACTTCCGGGAAGAATCTGCCAAGAATATTGCTTTGACGGTGAATCGATCAAAGTGGTATGTTTGCCGCTCGTAAAAGCTTATTTCTACCCTTATCCTCGAAGGGATCGGAAGCATGACTCAACTCGATTCGATCATGGCGGCAAACAGGGACTTTATCAAGCCGGATGCCTTTCCTCCGCTTCCAAAGGCGCCCAAAAAGCAGATCGCAATTTTCACCTGCATGGATACGCGCCTGGTGGATTTTCTGGAGCCTGCAATGGGGATATTGAGGGGTGAAGCGAAGGTCATAAAAAATGCCGGGAATACACTCGTAGACCCTATGTCTGGAGCCGTTATCCGGAGTCTGGTCGCGGGAATCTTCATGCTTGGTGTTGACGAGGTGTTTGTTATCGGCCACCGAGACTGCGGCATGGCCGAGATAGATGCTGATTCCGTAAAACAGGATATGATCAGTCGAGGCATTTCGCCTGATGTGATTGACATCCATGTGCCCGACCTCAAACAATGGCTGGGTATTTTTTCAAATCCAATTCAGAATATTGAACGTGTGGTTAAAATCATACGGCATAATCCTCTGATCCCGAAAGACGTTCCGATACACGGACTGCTTTTTTGCCCCAATGATGGACACCTTGACATTGTGATTAATGGTTATACCCAACAAAGCTTTGCAAGCACGCTCATTTGATATTATAGCTTCACTCCTCTGGCGGAGGCCTGCCGGTTCTATTAACATACTCAATATCTTCCCTGTTTTTGGTAATACCCTCGGCGCAAAAGGTCCATATCCGATAACTTTCAACTCCCAGAATTGTTACACCTGATCCGAATACCGCCCAGTAATTTTCTTCAAGGGATTTACCAAAATAATAAAAGAGAAAAAAGAGTGTCAGATAAGCTACATGGCTGAAACTGCTGCGATGTTCAACGCCTGCAGTCATTCGGGAAAGACTAAGTATGATAGCTGAAAAAGTATAGAGCAGGAGTGCGATGCTGATAATGCCGGCAGATGGAGGTTTACCCAGCAAAGCGGTGACTTTTTCAGGAGCTGGAAGAAAGGAAAACTCCCACCAGGCAAGGATACAGACTACTAGAAACAAGGAAAGCGCCAGGATACCGCGGACTGAAAAGCGGTTCAACCGGTTTATTTCCCTCATTAATTCTTGTCGAAGGCTATCAGCGCCATCGTGGGATTCATTGATATCAGCCGACCGTTGATGTTCACTCAGGCCTGTCATGCAATCCCCGATAGCTTTGGACTAATTTTTTTTATTGAAGTCATTAACGGATATTTCAGTATCCGGTTTCTTGTCGGCAAAGTTCGTTTTCACGTTGTAATATCCTGTAGCTATTATGTCAAGATCATGAGGCAAGTGTGGCGGAGGTTCCGGCAAATCGTCCTTCAATGCAGAGGATTCAACATAATTCCGCAATCTCTGGACCGGAAGAAAAACATTTCTCCTCAACAAGGCGGTAACTCCTCCAATAGTAAGGATTAGCGTCATAAATGTAAAGATGATCATCTGGATTCGAAGTAATTTAAGCGATCTTTCAAGTTCCGCCCTGGAGAGTCCAATGTCCAATGTACCAAGAACCTTCTGGCCTGGTGGATGACACGCGGCAGATGAACAGTCCGGCTCATTGTAGATGGGTGCAGTAATTGCCATTACACTCATACCACCCGGATTTCTGAAGGTACGGGACTGCTGCATAGTCCCAAGATTAGTAACCGGGGCGGTCCCCTTGTGACAAACAATGCACCCTTCTGCATTTTTATCCACCTGACGGTTTATCTCAACCGAATTGGCAGAAAAGGTCACAATACCTTTCTTATTAAATATCCTGACATGATCCACGCCTTTCTGACCACCCACATTCCGTATAATTGTTGCCAGCGTTTCCCGGTCGGACTTGAGCATCGCATAGCGGGTAGATTTAAGAACCGTGTCGGCAAGATTGCTGGCATGAACTATCTCGCCACGATGAAGATCATCACGGATAAAGGAGTAGAGAATCAGACAACAGACCACCATGAATCCGGTAACGGCAAGACCAACCGGAATCAGGGCTTTTCCCGCAAGTGTGGCAAACATATCATTCCTCCACTGTTCCCGACACCGAATAAGGGAAACTGCGTTAACAAAGTATTTTCTATCAAATAATACTTCTAACTTACCAATACCAATTCAAATCGCCGGGTTGCAACTACATTTTATGGCATTTATCGCAATCTTTATCTGTGGCGACACTAAAAGCTGTCTTGCCCTCATGGCACGCTCCGCATGATTTACCTGCTTCCATCTCCTTCATGCTGACCCGGATCTTGCTCTTAATTGTGTTGAATATTTTAGTGTGACATTCACCACACTTGTAAAGGCCGGTGTGATTGTTATGACTGAAGATAACGTTGCCGGCATCCTTTTCAATATAGGTAATTTCCTTTGTCGGGTGACAGTTGGAACAGTCCGACAATGGGAAAGCATTTCTCCCGTTATGGCAGGCGCCGCATGATTTTCCTTTTTCCATTTCGTTCATGCTTGCACGCGGGTTGGAGCCCGCCTTGAAAAGCGCATTGTGGCAAGTGCTGCATTCACTTTTATTCTGCAAATGAGCATTATGCTTAAACAGAACCGGTCCGGTTTCCTTCACCTTGAAGGTAATGTTCCTTACCTTGTGGCAGGCTGTGCATTTTGCAAGAGCAAAAGCCCGTTTGCCATTGTGGCACTGTCCGCATGACTTGCCTTGGTACATCTGTGCCATGGTATAATGGGCATTACTTTTCATAGCATTGTTATGACATCCCTTACAGCTTATGTTTGGCGAATTTCTGCTTTTCTTCTTTAAATGTATGGAGTGGCTGAACACGACCTTACCGGCATTTTCGGTGATAAAAGTTTTGTCTTTAATATCAAGCGCCAGAGCCGGGATGGTGCAGCACGTAATCGCAGCTATGGGTAGTATCCAGCAGAGTCTCATTGTCGTCTCCTGTCAGTAGCTCTTCACTATTCTGGAGGGCGCTCCCCCCATCTATAATTGCATTACATTAACATCAAGAAGTCGCGGTATCACTGTTTTCCAGAGCCGTCGATTCAGTTTCGGCGGCATATGCAACTGCAAGCCTGAGGGGCGTCGATTCAGTTTCAGTTACGTATGCAGGCGCAAACTCCTTCTCTACTCTCCACTCATATAAAATTGGAAGTCTGTAGAGGATAAATCGGTATACCACGATATAGAGAGCGTACACCGTTAGGGTGACGATAAATTCACGCCAGTGCGGAATCTCCCTGTAAGGCAGTTTCCAGTTAAAAGTAATGAGAGCTACATTAAGCCTATTCAAAAATATTCCAATTACAACAAGGAGAGCACCAAAGCGTATGATTGCCATATTCTTATGGTGTATTGCGTACGCAAGCATAAACATTGGCAGTATTACACCAATAAATATCTCAACCAGATACCATTCACCCCAACCGGTGGCAAAATAAGCCCATTTGTTGTCATGGGCAATACTCATGAGCTTGATTGTGAGATAGGTCGCAAGGCCCATACTGGCGCCTTTGGCCAGTGAGATCGTTATACGGTCCAGACTTTCTTTGAATCGCTTGTCAAACCGCCATGACATGGTCTTGCTGGCAATGGTGCTGACTGTGATCACCATGCAGAGTCCGCCTGGAATGGACGATACAAAAAAGTGTATCCACTGGTATGATGACGAGTACCAGAGAGGATGAACTTTACCTGGGGCATAGGTGAAGAGGGCACCGAGGGCGCCTTGGTGCAGCGTGGAGAGGATAATGCCGGATACGGTGAGCCCCAGGGTAATTTTCCTTATAGCGCGTATACCGATCGGAAAACCGATCCATTCGAAAAAGCTGGTTGAAACTTCGGCGATCTGCACCGAAAGGTAGGTTGACACATGCCAGGCGACCAGGAAGAGCACTGCTGCCGGCCCAAATGATACCACCATCGGAAAAGGCAAACGCCAAGGCTGTCCAAGGTCAATCAGCAGATAAACCACGGCGAAAAAATACCCCAATAGGCCGTTTAGGAGTCCGAGGCGCTCCATCGGTTCCAAATCGTGACGTCCAAAAACAACGCACGATGTACCTAGCAGAAAACCGGACGAGGAGAGCGGAACCATGCCGAAGAGGCCGAAACCAAGGAACAACCCCCAGGGGTAGTCATTGGAACTATGCGTGACCCAGGAGAGTCCAAAAAAGAAACGCCCCAAAATAATTGGAATGCCGACTGCGAAAATAATTGCAAAAATCCAGTTGAGGGGGTTGCGCAGGGCCTGTCCAACGTATTGCGGAAGTGTCAGTCCGAGAAAAAGCTTCTCCATCAAAGTCCAATTGCGACCGTGGGACTTTTGGAGAGAATCGACGCTTTGTGTACCGCTCGCGATCAATTTTTTCATTTTTTGCCATCCTCCTGCTCAGAATGGTTATCGTGAACATCACCATGGTTTTTGTTACGGGTGGCTAGGAGGTGTATCCCGGTAAAGAGCGCCGGCCAGATTGTGAGCACCATCGGAACCATACCGAGAAAATCCTTGACGTTCGAGATAATCGGCTCATTGCCGAGGGTTGTATCCAGGCCGATCTGTTCTGCTGATACCCTGGAGAGGTAGAGCCAACTGGTGCCACCCATCTCTTTTTCGCCATAAATATGGTCGACATAACGGTCGGGTGTCTCCCTGATACGTTCGTGACCCATCTTGATCAAATCACTGCGAAGACCAAATGTAAGAGCTTCCTGTGGACATATCTCAACACATGCGGGAGGTTTGCCAAATTTCAGGCGTGTGTGATAGCAAAAAATACACTTTTTAATGATCGGACTAATGGCACTGGAATAACTGTACGCAGGAATATTGAAGGGACATGCAACCATGCAGGTGCGGCATCCGACACAAACCTCAGCATTGTAGATAACTGCACCTTCTTTCGTTTTTGTATAGGCATTTACAAAGCATGAAGTTAAACAGCCAGGTTCGTTGCAGTGGTTGCATTGCATTTTCCGGTAGGGTGGTTTTTGAGCATCGTTTGCCTCATAACGGTTGACTACGGTATATGCTTTTTCGGTAGTTCTCCGTTTTTCTTTAAAAACTGAGGTGTCGTCGAACGGAACATCCGGCTCAGGAAGCTTTTGCTCCTTATTGCAGGCAGCTTCGCAGCTTCGACAGCCGATACAGCGTGTCGTGTCCACCAGAACCCCCATTGAATCAGGGTATCCCTCGAAGGAGCCGACTGCCCAACTTTTGGATGGCGCACAAAGAGAGGCGGCTGCTCCACTCACCAGGCAGCCTTTCAGGAAATCTCTACGTTTCATGATATTCTCCTTCGGTTCGGATCTGCTATTAACCGTATATGCTGATTGTCAATGTGCACCGTGTCCTCCCTTGGCGGTTTTTTTCTTGGGAGCAAATACGCCGGAGTTATAGAGGGCGTCCCCTTCTTTTGTACGATGGTGACAATCCTGGCAACCGATCGGACCCTTCATCTTCTCGTGGCAGCTGATGCAGTTCCGGTGCATTGCCGCCTTTAGACTTGGTTTGTCCAGATGATAGGTTTTGGGATCTTTTTCCTTCATGCTGACAGCTGAGAACGAATCGGTCCGATGGCATCCCTTGCAAGATACTACCTTTGTCTCGCTACTGTTACGGTGACATCTGACGCAGTTGGAATCCTGCTCCAGCGTTCCGGTGGTGTGATGGTGGCAGTAGGAGCATTCCTTCGTCAAAATGATATGTTTGGCATGATCAAATTTGAATGGCTCATACAGCTTGCTTTGACTGTTCAAGGTAATTGTATCTGGAACGGATATCCCCCGGCTACTCTCTGGAACCGCAGCAAACAATAAAACCGCCATACCACTGGCGAGCCAGAACCTATTATTCTGCATAACGCATTCTCCTTTGCATGCTGCGTGAATTCTGATCAATCGTGCATATCATATACGGAACCAGACGCCATACATATGCCGATACTCTGTAGTTGTTTCCTCTAAAAAGGATTGTGGCAAGAAACATCGCCTAGAGACCATCATCGGAGGTGGTACCCTCCTCCTTTTTGTTTATGTAACGGTAAAACATCGGGAACCCGACGAAGAAAGCTATGCAGATGAGGTATTCCATGCTTTTGATGTACGAGTAATAATCTACCAGCGTGAAAACTTCCTTAACTTCGCCTACTGATGATAAATCCATGATAAACCTCCTCGCTTTTCTTTCTTATATCTCCGATTTTTACTCTGTCAACATTCTGTATACATTTTTTTATTATTCACCGTCTTTCGTCTTTGCAAACGAGATGGCGTTTATAATATGCCCATCGAAGAGTTCAAAAACCTTCTAAATCGCTAACATGGTGACCTTTAACGCGGTTCTCATGGAATCCTCTTTTCCTTATTTTTGATCTGCCTGCTGGTTTCTGAATTGCCCGATCCTGTACATCTCCAAAGCAGCGAGCGTGCCAAAAAAAAATCATCCGAAATATTTGCCATAACTATCTGATATAATTTAATAATAAATTTCAGGATGTCTCATGTCTCTTTGATTGGGATCGCGGTGGGGGGGGGTACAGTATATTGTCGGTATACAATTACAGTAGTAACCCTGAAATGACTCAATACTTAACATACTGAAATTACGTAAGATAATATTGCATATCATATTATTGATATGCCTATTTATTCTATACACCTGGTAATGCTCGGGGAATGGAGAGCGGGGGGCTAGGATAAGGCGGGCTTGGCCGAACTCAAAAGATACAGTATCTGGTTGTCAACGTTATTCATGCCGATATATTTGTCCGCATTTTTTCGATGGCCCTCATGTAGTAATTCCAGACGTTGTAGTGCTGAAGGCCAAGGACGACGAGCCCGGAAATGAAAACCACATTGAAGTAGTCACCCAGAGCACCTGAGATGAAGTAGAGCAGATAAAAGAAGACTCTGAACAGTAGATGGGTCGAAGTTTTACCCGGTTCCCTGCCGTTATGGATTTTCCCGGCGATGCTGATCAGAGAACTGATGGTGGATGCGCCAAACACGCAATTGATAAGAATCACCGGAGGTATCGAACCAAGTTGATCCATGATGTTGGCAGGGAGCGAACCGGCCAGGGTGTGCTCGTTAAAGTAATAGGCGATTGCGCTGGCGCCCAGAAATATTAATAACCCCCTAAGGCCACTGCGTGAATTGCTATACAGATCATCAAAATTTGCTTCTAGGGCTTGATCGTTCGGACGCGCCTCACTATCATAAAAATCATTTTCCGAAGAAGCTTTTTGGCGTTTCCCATGTGCGGTGACCGGCAGGTTGCTTAACATGAGGCACCTCCCTCATATAGCTCTATCGTGCAAAAGGAATAAATTGCTATTTGTCCTCATCGTTATGAACGGAAACTTCTAACTTTAGCTCCCTGCGACCCAGAGTTATAATGCCTTTAAGTATTGATCCAAGCAACAATATGCAGGGGATGATTTGGACCGTGATTATGGCGCCAATAAATGCAAGAAACAGTGTGGGCATCAACTCTCTTCCTGTGGATGCGTGGTTTAAAAACCCGAAAATAACCGCTCCCGCCACTACCACTCCTAAAATCATCATGTTGACTACTCTATTAGTTTTGCTGGTATGATTGTTTGTTCTCATGACACGCTCCTTTTACATCTTCAACCTTTTCCCAACCTGTCCACATAGGTTTTAAATAGGCCATTGGAGTTGAACCGAGGGTCGCCAGGTAGACATGTGTGAGAATGAAGGCACTAAGTGAGCAACATGACAAAAAGTGTATGGCAACAAGGATCTTGAGTCCACCGATCAACAGAACTATTTCGCGCATCGGTCCCACATTCATAAGCAAAATGCCGCTCAGGCTGACAATCGGCATAAGCACAAACATGATGCCGAGATAGGCCGATTTCTGAAGAGGGTTGAACTTGTTTTCCGGTGTGGCGTGGTGTGGATTGGGTGCTCCGAAGAAATAGGCAAAGAAATAGAAAACAACTTGTCGGAATAGACCTGTCGTCAAATCGCTCTTCTTTGGTATGTATATGTCTGCTAAATTACCGGCGACAATCTTGTAGTAGAAGAACCATATGGAAAAGGAGAGCGCCACAACGATCCCTGCGGTGTTGTGCAGCAGGATCGCGGAACGGTAGCTGCTGAATATTGCTACATATTCAGGGAAGCGGATTTGGGCGCCAGAGATACAAAGAGTGACTATTCCCAAGGCGTTAAGCCAGTGCCAGATACGGACTGGAACCGGTTGTAGATAGACCTTTTTCTCGCTCATGACAGTACTCCTCTATAGTCTGTTTTTTCTGCTCAGAAAGCGGAGAAACCCGTGCCCAACCGGCATGACCATTCCGCCGGCGATGATGAGCAGACCAATCTTGTTAAGTACCCCGTTTCGGGTAGATCCCATCAGGTAGAAATTGGGAATGGCGCGCAGGGCATCCATTGCGGCCCCCTTTTCCACGGCCACTTGCCGGAAGGTCCCGTTTTGTTGGGGGAAAGAGAGATAGCTGACCTGCATGATTTCCGGCCCGGATGCATGGCAGAAGGTGCAGTCCCACCTATTATCAAATGTCTGAAAGGAATGGGTAGGCTTGACCGGGGTCATCATCGCCTTCAGGTAGATGTTCTTATTGGACGGATCGCGGTTGAACTTTCGTAGCTCATCGAGGGAGATATAGTTGTCGCGATTCCTGTCGATAAGATACTGTATGTTGTCACCATCAGAATATTTCAGCAGATCCTCATAAGTGACCAAATTGGGTTTTGATTCAGGTTCAGCCCCATCACGTTTGGCAATATAAATGGAAATAACGTAGTTTTCCGCCTTGCTGTGACAGGTAACACAGGCTATCGCTCCAAGGTGCAGTCCGGTCTGTGGAAGCCACCGGGAGTGTGACGCCGTTATCTTGTAATTGTCGTGACAAACAGCACACTGTTTGTTCATTTCGGTGGCAGCGATCTCACTTGACGAGTTTACCCTGTGAGGGTTATGGCAACCGCTGCAGGTCGCGTTTTTTGCATGGATACTTGCCGAATACTGGGAGAGCGTTTCGCCGTGGCAATCGCCGCAACCGGTTGTACGGACTACAGCCTTGGCATCAGGATGATTACTGGTAATGGAATCGTGGCAGGTTACGCAACCGAACTTGGCATGAGTGGTATGCCCAAAGTTCTTCGGATTGACATAGTTAAGGCCGCTGACCTTTGCCTGATTTCCGTGGCACGACATGCATGCCTCGTTTTTACTTGTGCCGTCGCCAAAAGAATAATCGGCTCCCTCTGCCCGATCTCCAGTTGCAACAGAGGTCGCAATGAACGACACGAGGATAATGCCATGCTTCGCTAGGAGTAAAAGATCGACCTGTTTCACGCCACCCCCCCCTTTCTGGCCAAGATATTTTCGGTTCATTGCATCTGTTCTGATTTAACTGACTTCGTCTGTTCGGCCGCCATCTTGCCCTGCTTCTTGAGATTGTGAATCAGGGGGGCGATTTGGGCGATTATTATCACTGCACATAGCGCCAAAAATCCCCAGACAACTATTTCCGACTCATTGTTCCTACCCTCGGCGGCAGCTAATGCCGAAATGGAGGTTGCTGACAAAAAGCTTAAAATAATTGTGATTTTCGTTAGAGGTGATGACATGGCTTGTTCCCCCTCAATGAATTTGACTAATGAATCTTGCTTTGACGTATGACAGCTATGCCGCCTTTAGAACATATTCTACAGCCTTGTTGAACTCACTGACCGGACGGAGTGCGTAGTAAAATATCCCTTCCTTCCTGATTCTCTTGACTATAGGAAGTGACGCCTCGTCTGACACCAGAATCACCGCCAAGTGCCGGTTGCACTTCTTCAGAAACAGTACCAGTTCCAGCAGATTGATTTTCTTGTCAAAATCGCTTCCCAACATAACAACCGGAGTCCGTTTTTCTAAAATACTGTTGATTACACGGACAGCCGAATCTGTTGTCTCAACCTGGTAACCGGCGTTTGAGAAGTGGTCGGCCACCTCTCTAAGGAACGCAGTGTCCTTGTCCGCAACCAATATACCCTGTTCTTCCATGGCCGCCTCTTTTGTCACCGCCAATGGTGACATGACTCTATTTCTCTCTGTTGCCGCTTGAAATCGCTTTGGCGGGTTCTCGTTTTTTCTGGCCAATAGTTACTACGCCTTTGATAACTTTTGCCAGCAGTATCAGACTGGGGATTACCTGAACGGTGATGATGGCGCCGAAAAAAAGTAGAAACAACCTGGGCATTAATTCGGCTCCCGACGACGCTTGGTTGATAACCGCAAAGATAACTGTTCCGACTATTACCATGCCAATAATCATCACATTGGCAATCTTTTGTGTCTTGCTATTAAGCTTGTTGGGTTCCATGACAACCCCCTCTAACCGTTAATTGTCATTTGATATTCAACTTATAAGCAATCGGGATGCCAAGAGGAGTGGATATATATTTAGTGGGGAGAGGTGCTAGTTAATTCTGTAAAAACAGCAGGTTGTATAAACATGTGAAAAAGTTTTGAATTAGTCATCCAGAGAGTGGGATGGAGTTATTCCTGTATTGCAGGAAAATTTTTGCAATACAGGAAACGTGCAGGAAGAATATCAATGATGCGCTTGAATTCCCTGTTTCTTGAGTAGAGCATAGAGACGCGATGGGGAAAGACCGGACACACGGCATGCTTCTGCGACATTATTGCCGGTGAGTGCCATAAGATCCTGGAGGTACTGTTTTTCGGCATTCGAACAAATGGAGTCTCGGAACTCGTGGAGTTGGGGTAGGCTTAAAGTGCCATTATTCTCGGTGGAGTGGGGAGAGGAGACACCCCGTTTCATGGTACTCTTGGTTACTTCTATTCTTAGATTAATAGGAAGATGCTTTGGAAAAAGAATTGATTCAAAGCGGGCCGCCGCCACGGTTCGCTCAAGGGTGTTGATCAGCTCCCTGACATTTCCCGGCCAGCTGTAGGCAGCCAGCATTTTCAGGAAATCAGGTGAAAACTCCTTGGGCGGGGTGCCGTAGTGCTCGCAGATCATGTCGGTATGGTAGCGTGCCAGAACCTTGATGTCCTCGGGATGTTCTCTGAGACTCGGCAGTTCAAGCACAAAGGTGCTGATGCGGAACAGAAGATCTGGGCGGAAGCGTTCGTTTTTCACCATCTCGTTCAAATTGCGGTTGGTCGCCGTAACGAGTCTGAAATTACTTTCCAGTTCACGATTACTCCCCAATGGCCGAAATCTATGTTCCTGCAACACCCTCAGGAAAACTTTCTGCAATGAAAGGGGCATCTCTCCGATCTCGTCCAGAAAAAGCGTGCCGCCATTGGCCTGGCAGATTAATCCGTCCCGTGCCTGGTCCGCGTTGGTGAAAGCCCCTTTCTCGTGGCCAAAGAGCATCCCCTCAATAAGGTTTTCCGGAAGCGCAGCACAGTCAACCACCACGAATTTATTTTTACTCCGGAGGCTGTTTTGATGTACCGCCGCTGCAAACAACTCTTTGCCGGTTCCGGTTTCTCCGGTAATCAGCACGCTGGAATCACTGATCGCAGCCTGGGCAACAAGATCAAGACATTCTCTCAGACGAGCGCTGTTACCGATAATACCTTCTCTTTTAATGCTTGCCGCATCATTTGTTGCGTTTGCGATCTGTTTCTGTTCCCTGTATTGAAGTGCTCTTAATAATGAGAGGGTGATTTCCTTCACCGAGGCACCTTTCTCCAGGTAGTCCCAGGCGCCGGATTTAATGGCAAACTCGGCGCCATTCGGATCCCCATAACCGGTTATTATGATGATTTCCGGAGACGAGGGGAGTTTAGGGAGTTTGGAGAGAAACTCGAGGCCATTGCCATCAGGCATGTTGACATCCAGAAATACAACGTCGAATGGCTCGGCGATGGCCTTTTCCAGCCCCTCGCCCAGAGTATGGGCGCTTGTTGCCTCGTACCCTTTTTGCCTCGCCACAAGGGATAATGACTGGCACATCAGTTGGTCGTCGTCTATGATCAAAATCCTAGCCACGTAATCCCTCACACTGAGTTGAGTCATCGAGTACCCTGCGAATAATTGTGGCTATTTCTCCACGTATAAGAGGCTTAAGCGCCAGTTCGCTGATGAATGAGGCTGTCTCTCCGATATCGTCCGTATCACTGCTTGATATGGTATCATACCCGGTGCAGAGAATAACCGGGATGCCGGGTCGGATACTTGTCAGTTCCCTGGCCAGTTCAGTTCCATTCATATGAGGCATGGCTTGGTCGGTGATGATGAGATCATATTTTTCGGGCGAGGAGGAAAACAATTGCAATGCAACCAGGGGATCAGTCCGCGCAATTACCTTGTAGCCGAGTTGCCTCAGCATCTGTTCCGTTGCAAAAACCAGATTTTCGTCATCATCCACCAGAAGAATACTTTCAGTTCCTGACAAGACTGTTGTTTCTGGAACATCTGTCGTTACGTTTGTAGATTTATTCAGACGGGGAAGATAGACTTTAAATTGTGAACCTTGATCGGGTTGGCTCTCTACTGTAATGACACCGCCGTGGTTACTTACAATCCCGTGAATTACCGACAGCCCCAGACCGGTACCTTCGGACTGCCCCTTAGTGGAGAAAAACGGGTCGAAAATGCGATATATGGTATCTTCATCCATTCCGTGACCGTTATCTCTGACGGTCAGGCAGAAGTAAGGGCCCGGCAACAGGTTGCCGAAATTCGTTACATAAAGGTGATCAATGTCGACATTATCCAGCCAGATATCCATTTCACCATGTGTTTGAGAGCGCATGGCATGAACGGCATTGGTACAAAGGTTCATCACTATCTGCTGAATCTGGGTTGGATCCGCGAACAGCAATCCAAGATTTTTATCTATATGAAGCCTTATCTCGATCGTCGGCATCAGGGTCGCCCGAAGGAGCATCAGGCATTCGCGCACTACCAGGTCAGCTTGCACCTCTTGTCGCTCCTGCTCACCCTGACGACTGAAAGTAAGTATCTGCTTTACAAGGTTCTTCCCTCGAAGACCGGATTTGAAAACGACCTCAATGAGTTCATGCAGCGTACTCCCTGGAGGAGACTCTTCCAAAGCCATTTCGGAGCAGGTAATTATGGAAGCCAGTGTATTGTTGAAATCATGGGCTATGCCACCAGCCAGGGTGCCGATAGCCTCCATACGCTGTGCACAGCGCAACTGGCGTTCAAGCTGCATTTCATGGCTTACATCGCGGATCAGAGCAACGTGGCTGATGACGTTTCCAGATTCGTCCGACACCGACCAGGTGATCACGTTCAGTTCAAACATGACGTTGTCCTGACGTTTAAACTGGAAATGGCCTGCTCGTTGTCTGCCGCGCGGAATGCCCTTCAAAATGGCTTCGTAGAACTGCCTGTTTGGCTCCATGTACTCCAGGTTCTGGATGTTTTTGCCGACCATGGCCAATGGGGGGAGACCGGTGATTTTCTCCACAGCAGGGTTCACATACTGGATAACACCCCCATCATTAAAAAGGAATATCCCCTCGTTTGCCTGTTCAATGACTGATGCCAACAAGCTGTATTCCTTCTCAACCTTCAACCGTTCGATGGAAGCTCTCAGTGTGGCAATCCCGTAGGAAAGGTCATCGGCAAGTTCGGACAATAGCTTGACTTCATTGACATCAAAGATGCGCGTTTCACCGGAAAAGATTACCAGTGCTGCAAACGGACGGCCGGCAATGATTAACGGCAGTGATAAGGACGAACGGAAGCCGTGCCTGAGGGCATTTTCCCGCCAGAGTTCCCATTTGGGGTCATACTCAATGTACTTGACCACCACCGGTTTTCCGGTCTTGATGGCGGTTCCGGTGGGCCCTCGTCCCCGATCCGTGTCAGACCAGTTAACATTAAGGTTTTTGAGGTAGCCTTGGCTGTCCCCCCATTGGACTATAGGCCGGATACTTCTTTCATCGTCGTGTTCCGCAATTCCGACCCAGGCTACACGATAACCACCCACCTCGACAATAATTCGACAGATATTTTGCATGAGCTGCATTTCGTTATCGGCCCTGATAAGAGCCTGATGGCATTGACTATAAGTCTTGAGCGCGCGGTAGAGTTTGCTGAGCGCATTTTTGCGATGTTTGATGTCGGCTTCGCTCTTACGGATCATAAAATATAGAAGCCAGGACGTCAGCAAAATGAATACGATGTTATTTACTTCAAGTAATGTAAAGGCAGCTTGATCGATGAACAGGTTGGTGAAAATCCTGGCGCAACTCAAAAGAAGCCATATACCGCCAATACAGGCGTATAAGGTGACAATGCTGAGAGGGGTAAGGTGCATGTTGAATTTATTCATGGTTTCATATACCGGTAATATGAATTTGTTAAATGATACCACGAATATTTTGGAGTGCATTTTTTAATAATAAAGAGCAGTAAAATATTGACTTGAGAGTTCAGAAAGGCGTACGGTTTTAGACTGATATCGGCAGTTGCATGTTTGTTGCAGTTGATTTTGCATAAGCGCGGAGGGAAGTTATGGAGAAGATCGTCATACTTGTTGTAGACGATGAGGCGGTGATACGCGACGGTATTAAACGTGTTCTGGAAGGGGACCGATTCGAGGTGGAGACTTGCGGGAGCGGGCATAAAGCAATTGAACGTATGCAGGAAAAAGAGTATGGGCTGATTATGACGGATCTGAAGATGCCTGGCATGAATGGCATTGAATTGATTAAAGCAGTAAAAGCGCTTCAGCCCTATATACCTGTTATTATGATCACCGGCTATGCCTCAATTGATACAGCCGTTGAGGCCATGAAAAATGGAGCGGCGGATTATATATCAAAACCTTTTACACCGGATTTTTTAATGGAAAAGGTGCAGAACGCCCTTAGCCAGCGCACAATACCACTTGATGATCTATGTCTCAATAAAGAGATCAGCCTGCATCATGGTTTTCATCAGTTTATTGGTGAAAGCAAGGAGATGCAGAAAGTATATCACCGGATCATGCATGTTGCGGCCACGAACAGCACTGTGCTCATCACAGGTGAAAGCGGTACCGGTAAGGAACTGGCCGCTCGTGCAATACATGAAAACAGTCCCAGAAAGGATAAACCTTTTGTCGCAGTAGATTGCTCTTCCCTGGCTGATACTTTGCTTGAGAGCGAATTATTCGGACATGTCAAAGGCTCTTTTACCGGCGCGGTTCAGACGAAGACCGGACTATTCAAGATTGCCGATGGCGGAACTCTTTTTCTTGATGAAGTTTCAAACATCAGTCTGTCTACTCAGGCAAAACTCCTGCGCGCCCTGCAGGAACGCAAAATAACCCCTATCGGCGGAACGCAGCTGGTGCCGATAGATATACATCTTGTTGCAGCAACAAACAAGAATCTCAGAACTATGGCAAACGAAGGAACTTTCCGTGAAGACCTGTTCTTTCGCCTTAATATAATTCCTATCGAACTCCCACCTCTTCGCGACCGCAAACAGGATATCCCGATCCTGATACGTCATTTTCTGAAAAAGTATACTGTGGAAATTGGCAAGGAAATCCGGGGGGTTGCACCTGATGTAATGTCTTTTCTTGAAAATCATTCTTATCCAGGAAATGTCAGAGAGCTTGAGAACATGATCGAGAGGGCGGTAGTGCTGGCGGAAGGGGATATTATACGTAATGAAGATCTCGAATTGTGGGACAGCAAGAATACGTCGATAGATAAAACGATTGAACGTATTCCGCAAAACTCGGAAGAATTAAAGGAGATGAAGCGCCATATTCGAGGGAAGGCGGTTGAAGCCCTTGAAAAGGCCTTTGTCATGGATGCGCTGGAGCGCAACAACTGGAACGTGACCCGTTCCGCCGAAGAAACTGGAATTTTGCGGCCTAACTTTCAGGGGATGCTCAAAAAACTTGGCATCTCGGTCAAGGAACAGATGGAAAGATAAATTCCAGTAGTGACTTATGCCTATTTGCCATTGGAATTATCTGGCAGCCGTGGAGTTAGTGGCATGGTTCCGTCATCGACAGGCAGCATGAGAGTAAAAGCCGTTCCCTCGTCAACCCGGCTTTTAACCTCCAATTTCCCACCATTGTTTTCCACGATCCCATAAGATATTGAAAGCCCCAGGCCGGTTCCATCCGTTTTGGTTGTAAAGAACGGATCGAATATCCGGTTGAGGTTTTCTTCGGGGATGCCATGGCCGGTATCCTTAATCTCAATGCAGACATAGCCTCCATCTGGCGACATTCTGGTGCTCAATTTGAGATCGCCCCCTTCCGGCATGGCTTGACTGGCGTTTATGAACAGGTTTACAAGCACCTGCTGAATCTGCGCCGGATCTGCAATGACGTCGGGTAGATAAGGGGCGCACACCTTGATGAAGTTGATATTTTGAAAGTTCGGATGCTGGTACATCAAGGCGATGACCTCTTCCATCTTTTTATTCAGCGAAAAGCTCTCTTTATGGGCCACTGACTCACGGGAAAATTCCAGGAGCCGTTTGACAATATCCGCACAGCGGCTGGTTTCGGATATGATTCGATCAATATCTGCTATTAGCGCCGGGTCAAGGCGTTTGTCGCTACTGACAATAGAGGCAAAGAGTAGAATGCCGGTCAACGGATTGTTGATCTCATGCGCTATGCCGGCTACCAGTTGACCCAGCGATGCCAGTTTTTCAGATCGGAAGAGCTGGTTCTCAATTATCTTGACCTCGCGTGTTCGCTCCTCCACCTTCAGCTCCAGACTTGCGCCCCATTCCTCCAACTCCTTGCGGGCATTGCCAAGATTATTGGTCATCAGGTTGAATGCTTCAGACAATTCGCCAAGTTCATCCCTGCTTGAGACAGGAACCCTTGATTCAAGATCCCCCGCTGCAACCAGAGTGCTCTGCCTGACAAGCCTCTGCACCGGAATATCAACAAGAAAATATGTCTGAACTATTACCAGCGTACCGATCATCAACAGGAGCAGGCATGTCAGCACGAAAAAATCCAGCCGATATTCCCGGGATTTCTTTCGGAGCATTTCCAGGGAGATTGAAATATCAAGAAGTCCCAGCACAGTGTCGTGTTTTCCATGAAAATGGCAGGATGCAGCAATACAGGCCGGTTGATTATGAATTGCCTTAGTGAAGCCAAGCACTTCTTTGCCCGACTTTGTAGTAATGATCCTGCTGCTGTTCAATTTCGGTACATCGGGACTTTCAGAATTGTGACACATAATGCATTCGTCGGCATGTTTGCCGATGACGGAACCGATTTCTGCATTTAAGTTTGAAAAGACCACCTGCCCTTTTTGATCAATCAACCGAATATGAGCAATATCTTCACTTTCGGCAATTTTTCCGATTATATGATAAAGGCTGTTTTTGTCGTTTCTCATCATCGCGTCATATGCGCTCTGATTGATTATGTTGGCAACTTCTTCGGCGTTTGAAACGGCGTAACCTATCATTACCTTTCTGAAGTTTTTATTATTTATATTATCCAGCAACAACATGAAAACAAGCAGTATCAACGAAGTGGAAAAGGTAAATTTTGCGATGAGGGATATGCGCATTTTCATGCTCTGATTTCCTTGTTATTCATCGGTGCCGTAACTGTTTGCAAACCATATACACCTGTTTCCGGCCGCACTGCCAGCAAAAAACCTCTTCTGGCCGCTGTTCCGGATATTTGAGAACTTAGATAAGTATAACTATTCTATACTTTCCATAAGGTTCAAAAAAATAATAAAAACGGTATATTCCGCCCCTGAGCTACGTAACAACCCGAAATTTCTCTTCTTAGAGTATCGCATTTACAACAGATAACCTATTGGCACAATTGATGCTGCTTTTTAAATCGAACAACGAGAAAACCTGGCCATGATAAACAGGATAAATGCGCTTACAAAATCATTTCAGCATTAAAACCTCAGAAATGATTCCTAACTTATTAAAAAGGAGCAAGCCATGAAAACGTTAGCCGCCCTGATAGGAACAATGGCCCCCGCTACTGTATTTGCATCTTCAGACGTAACCGCAGGAGGCGGTGATATTTTTGTCTGGATATTCCTCGGCTTCTTTGCGGTGATTGTAGTCGGGCAGTTAATCCCGGCCATCATGTTGATCGCAGGACTGGTCAAGGGAATCACAGCAAAAAAGGTAGCAAAAACTGAAGCAAAAACCGAGGCGAAATAACTCCGGCTGCTTGTGGCGCGGACCGGAAGGAA
The DNA here is from genome assembly GCA_028712665.1 of Desulfuromonadaceae bacterium. Lineage (GTDB taxonomy): Bacteria > Desulfobacterota > Desulfuromonadia > Geobacterales > Pseudopelobacteraceae > JACRCG01. The sequence goes on along the minus strand of JAQTRC010000005.1, from coordinate 4,424 downwards.
AGTTCGCGCCTTTGGCATCAAGAGAATCGAGAGGTCTGGTCATGTGGTTGCCAAGCGAAAACTTCTTTATAAAAGCACATATCGCAGGTTCAATAGCTACGCTTGCCTGTGGTGTAAGTATTATTATTGTCTGCCTCGTACCATCATTTTTACCCGGCATCTACAGATTATTGGTCGATGACCGCGTAGGTATTGTTATTCCCTACCTGCTGTTTATAGCTCTCGGAGAATCAATTTTCTCGATCTGGTATTTTCTTTTTAGAAAAAGAGAATAAGTACGCTATGATGTATAGATAATTGAATGGGATTGTTTGAGGGGTGGAGATGATGAATGGATGACAGTCCGGTCGACCCGGTGACATACAGGGATATTTTAAAAACAACAAGAAGGCGCCGAAAATATTTTTTCGGCACACTGCTTGTTTATATCCCTGCCTTATGGATTACCTATAATATTTCACCCACCAACAGAGCCATGGGAACTGTATTTGGTATCTGGGTGCTCTTTTTGATCATTTTTACTTTTCAGGCCGCGTTGAGCAAATGTCCAAGATGCGGCAACTATTTCCATCTGCATGGGATGACTCTTCTGTTCCTGCGCAAATGCCTCCACTGTCAACTTCATATAAACGCAGATAAAATAAGTTAGAGAAGCAGACAGGAATAAGAAAACTTCTGACCCTTCAATATAACGGCTTTACCCCGACCGGGAGTGGCATCTTTAGGGGGAACCTTTTGAAGAGACAGGGCTGACTGCTCTGTTTGGTTTGGTCAAGGAACGTCAGGATCCGTGTATACCCTAGAGTTTCGCCTTGCCCGGCGCTTGTTTTGTTTGGGTCTCCTTCGCATTCCCATCGTGACCATCTGCCTCTGCCGACTTTTCCAGCGCCTGCCTGGAAATGGTCACGGAATCACTTTTATCCCGAGCAGTTTTTTGTTGGGCCATAGTTCCGGCAGCAGATGCCGATACATTGTAAGAAGCATGCGCCAGCGGATTTAAGTTGGCTGGGTTCCCTATCAGTGCGTTCGGCGAGAGTTGAGGAAGAATTACAGACATTACCCACCTCCTTGACACGTTTTGGTTTATATCGGCATTATAGAAATAATATTAAGCGATTAAGGAGGATCAGCCTGTTTCGGACTGCGGTTTTCGTGCCTGATTTATCCATGGCAGGGGTACCTGGATTCGAACGAGGAGATGCCGGCGTCAGAGTTGGGTTGATATCTCCTGTTTCTATAAAGTTATCCACTTTTTAATGCACTTTTATATTTCTCTGTTTTAATGATATCGCATACAACCATAAAATAACTATTAACACGCAATTACAGGTTGTTACAAGTACTGCTCATTCTGTATGCAAAACGATAAAAAGCTGTATTATTCAAGATAACTTTGAAGTTTATCCACAGTTGCAGCGTGTTTATCCACAGTTTTTGTGGAAAACACTTTTTGCTGAATTTTGATTCTGAATACACCTATTTTGCTCTTTAATCATCTGCTATTTTACAAAAGTCAATATTACCTACTCATTTTTAGTTTTTTCATATCTTGCGTATGCAAATGAACAAACCGAAAAGCGGATAATAGTATCTGATCCGACGACAGATATGCAAAGAGGCCACCCCGGAGGTGGCCTCTTATATTATATTCGATTTTCATATATTCCCCTTTGCTACTTGTGGGTTGTCGCCATTTCATCTTTCACTACAGACCTGATTCCTTTGAACATCCCATAAAGCATCGTAATCGCCGGTACACACTGGATAACAACCACCAAGGCGCAGAAACCGAGGAAGAGCAGAATCAGTGGGCCACTTACGAAAACATTGTTGGTTACATCGTTTGTTGCAAATGCCGTTGCCGGTGCGATGATTCCGATTATCGTAGCTAGCGTTCTCATGACATCCTCCTATTTCGACTGTTCTGGAATCTGGATTGCTTTTGTAATTGTTACTGCATTGCCGGTGCCAAGTTGAGTTGAATAAATCAGTTGGGTCGTAACCATTTAATATTATGGAACATTATTATATAAGTTAGCGGAGTAGGCTGTTCCGGGAAGAACAATCAGGGGGGTGCTGTATGTGGAAATGATACTAAATTTCTGGAGGTTAAGTTATAGCTCAGTAAATACGGCATGTTATATATATTAACGAAAATATGGAGTGTATAAAACTTTCATCTTGGAGGGGCATTTCTATATCCGACAGGTATGCTATCTCAAATGGTATGGTTTACAGCCTCACAGTATACTCGCATAAAAATATTTTCAACAGACTGTATTTTCATATTCCGTGTGGTATAATTTTAGTCAGATGGAAAGAAGTTCAAATCATTTGGAAGGAGGGCTTACTTGAATATGGAAGTTACTCCGCCTGAGTTGAATCAGACATAGGCCGCGAAAGTGTTCCGATTGAAGCAACCGATCGGATAAAAACCTAAAGGTATTAGAATATTTACAGAGAAGCGAAACCCACTGATTGAAATGGTGGGTTTTTTTATGGACAAATATTTCCCGAATAATCACGAAAAGACGGGTCCACAACAGTCTGTGAACCCGCATGTTTTATGGCTGGGGTACCTGGATTCGAACCAAGAGTGACGGAGTCAGAGTCCGTTGCCTTACCATTTGGCGATACCCCAATAAAGGACTGTTTTTGTATCAAATCGGGGCACGGACGTCAAGCCTTTCTTTGGCCGCATGCCGCAACTGCTCCGGCCTCAATCGCCTTAACATTGGCCTGGATCAGGTGGTGATTGCGCTCCGGCAACGTCTTTTTTAGCGCCTCTTCCAGAGCGGCGAATGGCAGCGCCCCGGTCATCGCGATATACGCTCCGCACGCAACCATGTTGACCATCCTCACATCGCCCAGGTCGATTGCCAGCTGATTCATCGGCACCAATACCAGATCGATTCCCGGCAGTTTGGCCCCGTCGGTGTTGACCAGGCTCGAGTTAACAATACAGATCCCCCCCTGCCTGACCTTGGCGGCGTATTTGTCGAAGGAGAGCTGATTGAGAATAACAGACACGGAGGGGTTGCCAACAACCGGAGATCCGGTATCTCCGTCGGAAAAAACCACCGTGCACATGGCTGAGCCACCACGCTTTTCAACTCCGTACACCGGGAAGAACGATACATTCAGACCTTCGTGTATGGCGGCATATGAAAGCAGGTTTCCGGCCAGCAGTGCTCCCTGACCGCCGTAACCCGAAATAAAAACATCGTAGCGCATGAATTTCTCCAGACCCCGATTAACGGGATGAGTGCGTTAACGAAATTATTTTCCTCAAAAAAAAAAACGCAGAAAATAATTTCTAACTTATATTAAAGGTTAGCGGTGTTGCGGTACACACCCAACGGGAAGTAGGGAATCATCTCGTCACCCACCCGCTTGTTGGCCTCCAGCGGCCTCATGCCCCAGTTGGTGGGGCAGGCGGCCAGGGCCTCTATGAAAGAAAACCCCTTTTTTTCGACCTGATAGCGGAAGGCGGTATTTATCATCTTCTTGGCCTGCAGAACGTTCTTGGGGTTATTGACCGCCACGCGGGCCGAAAAGGCCACTCCTTCCAATTGAGCCAGCAGTTCAGCCATCTTGAATGGCGCACCGTCCTTTTTGATGTCGCGTCCATAAGGTGAGGTTGAAGTTTTCTGTCCCGGCATTGTGGTGGGGGCCATCTGGCCTCCTGTCATGCCGTAAGTGGTGTTGTTTACGAATATGACGGTGATATCCTCGCCCCGGTTGGCGGCATGGATGATCTCGGACATTCCGATGGCCGCCAGATCCCCATCCCCCTGGTAGGTGAAGACTATCCGGTCAGGGCGTGCACGCTTGGCACCGGTAGCTACCGCCGGGGCTCGACCGTGCGGTGACTCGATCACGTCGACATCGAAATACGCGTATAGAAAAACTGAGCAGCCTACCGAAGCAACACCGATTGTCTCGCTGCGGACACCTAACTCATCAATAGCTTCGGCCACCAGCCTATGGATCGAGCCATGATGACAACCGGGACAGAAGTGGGTCTGAACGTCTTTCAGGCTTTCGGGCCTGGAGAATACCTGTTTCATTGTTTGATCCTCAGCTGCTCAGGCAGGCGCCTGGTAGTTTTTCCTGATCTGCTCGAAAAGTTCTTCCGGTGTCGGTAGCGAACCGGCACCCGGCGGGCGCCCGTAAAAGGCCACTTCGGCATCACGCGCCACCGAGAGACGCACATCATCGATCATCTGGCCGGTGGAAAGCTCGATATCCAGAAAACGCTTGCATCGTTCTGAAATTGTTGCACAGGCCTTTTTGGGAAAAGGGAAAAGGGTAATCGGACGGAGCAGACCGACCTTCATGCCGGCCTCTCGCGCCATGGCAATCGCGGTTTTGGCGATCCGCGCCGGTGAGCCGAAAGCGGTCACGACCAACTCCGCATCTTC
>JAQTRC010000075.1 GCA_028712665.1 Desulfuromonadaceae bacterium | reverse complement strand
GAAGCCGAACCGTTACACTCGCCTATGCCGCATCTGATCCGGCGCCATTGAATTCCTCTATTTCAGGTGTTTGGAAGTTGGGAGACATAGTCGCATCGACGCCGCAGCCGCAAACCTCGAAACAACTGCAGGCCTTTGATACGGCATACAAGGACAACAGCTACAGCCTGTTTTACAATTCCGCCGCATATAATGTCCGCAATATGGTTTATACGGCCGCCAATGACGGTATGCTGCACGCCTTTCGAATAGGACAGGTTGCGCGTACGGCCTATGACAGTAATGCGCCGAATGTAATAGCACAGATCACAAATCCGGATAACAGCCTGTATAAGGGCGATGAGGAGTGGGCGTATATTCCGAAAAATGCACTCCCTTATTTGAAATACCTGGGCGACCCCAACTATAACCACCTGTTTTATGTCAATAATACGGTGACACTGGTTGATACCAGCATCAACAGACCTGACAATACGGCATATGAATGTACCCAGGCAGAATACTGGAAATGCGAGAAAAAAACGTCCTATTCCAATTCAACTACCAAGGCGCTCGATGAAGATAATACAAGCTGGAGAACGGTATTAATCGGTGGAATGGGACTTGGCGGAGCCAGCCGCGATTATGGCGGATACTGCAACAATGCAGATGGCACGACACCGACAGCATCAAATCAGGAGAACCGTCTGGACTGCGTAAAATCACCGGTGGCCGGAGTGGGGCTGTCGTCGTTCTTTGCCCTGGATGTTACCACCCCGCTGACTCCCAAATTCATGTGGGAGTTTTCAGATGCCGTCCTGCCTGCTGCCGACAAAGGGTTGGGATATACTACCTCAGGGCCGTCAATAGTGCGGATTAGCACCAGAGAGCCGGTCGCCTCTGCAACCTACGGCACTCCGAACCTGCAAAAAAATGGCCGCTGGTTTGCGGTCTTCGCTACAGGGCCGTCAGGCCCGATAGACACAGCTGTACACCAGTTCAGGGGGCGTTCCGACAACAGGTTGAAGGTTTATGTTGTCGATATGCATCCGGACATGACGAATGGATGGGTCAACGGCACCAACTACTGGGTGTTGGATTCCGGCATAGATAACGCTTTTGCAGGTGACTTGACGGATACGGTTATCGATGTCGATCGATGGAACTCCTCTTCCAACGGTTATTACAGCGACGATGTGGTCTATATCGGCTATACTAAGCCAAAAACCGGCACCTCTCCTGTTGAGTGGGCCGATGGAGGGGTCCTGCGGCTCTTGACAAATGACAGTCTGGACCCCGCTAACTGGACATTAAGCACGCTGATCGATGGTGTCGGTCCAGTCAACTCTTCCCCTGCGAAACTACAGGACAGAACAAACGGAAATCTATGGCTTTTATTCGGTAGCGGGAGATATTTCTATAAGGATACCGTCGGCCAGGATGATCCCACCAATCTTCGCTATATAATAGGGGTCAAGGATACCTGTTATGCCGGCAACAGGATGAATGCGGGGCTTATTGGAGGCGCCAGGCAGGGATGCGCCCTGACCCCCCCGACAGCTCTGGGGTTGGGGGATCTGCAGAATCAGTCAACAACGATTGTAAACAATCTCCCTGCTGACAAGAAGGGGTGGTACATTGCACTCGATCCGGCGGGCAACTATGCTCTGGGTGCTCAGATGACTACTGCGGCATATGACGCCGAGCGGGTCGTGACAAACACTACCGCGTCTTTTAATGGAGTAGCTTATTTTACATCATTTAGGCCTACAGATGATCTATGCGGTTATGGAGGCAGTACACAGGTCTGGATGGTGGATTATCTGAATGGTGGAGTTCCTCCTTCCTCGGCATTGAAGGGCAAATTGCTGGTACAGCTCTCCGGCGGCGAGTTCGTGTCGATTGATATTGCCACGGCATCAAAAGCTGGGGGAGATGCCACGCAGATAACACGTGGCGACAGAAGGATGCGGGCCGATCTGGCAGGGCATGGCATCGCCGGCAGTCGAGGTGGAAGCCTTCAGAGCATGTCTAAACCGGTTCGCAAAATTCTTCTTATCATGGAGAAATAAGCAATGAAAAGCCGGGGATTTACTCTTATAGAATTAATGGTGATCATAACGATAATAGGCATATTATCAGCCATCGCTGCGCTAAACCTCAATTCCTGGCAGAAAAAAAGCACGGTCGAGCGGTATGTTAAAGAGCTCTATGCCGATGTTCAGGGTGCTCGTATGAATGCGATTTATAATAAGATACGTCAAGGGGTTGAGTTTGCCCCTCAACAGGTGACCTTCAAGAGTTTTTCAAGCGAATCGGATGCAGCTGGACGGGTGGTTTCAACAAAATCACTACCGATAGCGATTGCCTTGAACTGGACCTCTGCAAATTCAAACCGGATCGAGTTTAATACCAGCGGGATCATGAGCGATCCAATAATTAAAGTGATCTGTTTTACTAATCCTGAAGATGCGCCGTATGATGCCGTCATCATAACCCCTGTTCTGACCAACATGGGCAAGGTTACAAATCGGGGGGCCGCCTGTGCAAGAACCAATGTTACGCAAAAATAGTATAACTGCTCATTATGTAACTGGTTTTACGCTGATTGAGGTCATGGTTTCGATTGTCATCCTGATGGTGGCGATGTTGGGGACGTTTCAGGCGATCAACCTTGCTATGGACAAAAATGTCGAAAACCAGCTAAGACAAAAGGGGATGGCCGTAGCTGAACAGCAGCTGAATGATCTCAAGGCGCGCCCTTTTGCAAATATTACCGGTACCAGTATCAAATCATTTGTGAGTATTGCCAGTGCATCCGTCTTCAAAAATGTTTCTGTGGAACGCCGTATTGATACCCTGGCGGCTTCAAACTCGCAGACCAAACAAATTTCAATCAGGGTCTGGTGGCGCTATCGCAATAAACCATATGAGCATCAGGTTACCTCCAGTATCGGCAGCAACGAGCTTCAATAGGGAAGGTAGAGGAGCTCTTCCATGACTGAAATCGTTAGAAATAATAAAGGATTTACGCTTGCTGAAATGATTGTGGTGATGGCGATTTTTGTGGTCGTGATTGCTCTCACCGGCGAAGCGTTTAATCGTGTCATCTCCAAAGCCCTATCTCAGACTAAGAGTGCTGAAAGTAATATCTCCGGAGTGGTGGGGCTCGAACTGATGCGGGTTGATGTTGAGGCTGCCGGTTATGGCCTGTTCTGGTCATTCATGAATTCCACTCCTGTCACCTATAGCGAGGCGGCGGATGATCCCGGCCTGGCGCTTAATGATGACTCGCGCATATATTTGACCGATACAACCCAGAATTATGTTCCCAGGCCTGTGGTGAGCATCGACAACAATACCTTCACCGATCCGGCTGTCGTTCTCGCGGGTACAGATGTGCTTGCAGTCCGCGCCATCAGTGTCGCTACCAACGCAGCCGCTCGTAAATGGAGCTATGTTGAATCCGAAGTGCTTCCAACCGGTAATCCGGGTCCTCAACCTCATAGTTGGAATACGGAAAATCTTGCATCATCTGACAGGGTCGTTGTTGTTCAGCCGATTGGAAGCATGAAAGCGGTTAATCAGCTTGTTGCGAAAAACAGTACCGGATGGTCGGCGGCATTCAACAATTATTCAATCATCGGTAAACCGACCGTATATAATGATGCAGAAAAGAAATCTGACACTTACATCATCTTTGGTGTCGATAGCGACACCAATCTCCGCATGCCGTTTAATCGAGCCGACTACTATGTCAGGCGTCCCGCCTCTGGCGAGAATGGATGGATAAAGCTTCCGCAACGCTGCAATCCGTCTGCCGGAGTTCTTATCAAGGGGGTCGTTGGGCATGCCAGCGGCGCTTACTATGAACTTCCGCTTCTGGAGTGCGTGCTGGACATGCAGGTTGTGTTTGCCCTGCTGACCCCTGGAAGCAGCACTACAACAGATGCTTCCGACATCAGTGCCATGACCCCGAAAGATATACGAGAACAGGTAAAAGAGATCAAGATCTACATCCTTACTCATGATGGCGGTCGCGATGCCAACTATATCTACCCAAACGCAACGATTGGCGTAGGGCCCGGCAACGGGATTACATCCGGAACCGGCAGCACATATAATTTTGCTGCCAAAGGAGTCTCAAACTGGCAGAATTACCGCTGGCGCGTCTATCAGGTCATTGCCAGGCCACGCAACCTCGCTGGCAACACACAACAATGAGGCATAATGTCATGAAACTTTTGAGCAATAATCAGGGGGTTGTCCTGATAACTACATTGATGCTGACCTTGATCGCATTTGCCATATCGATGGTCATGCTCTATATGGTGATGCAAGGAATCCAGCTTTCAGGAGCAAGCAGGCAATATAAGAATACCCTTGAGGCGGCTGCGGGAGGTGTGGATATCGTTACCAAGGATGCAATCCCATATCTGGTCGGCGCCGCCGGAGGTTTTGTTGATGGGACATCGGCAGCTACCTACTTCAAGGATACCTTGACAGCAAGTATGCCGGGTCTGAATGCGACTACACTAACAGTGATCGACAATAAATGCCTGAATGCAAAGCTCACCAAAAAGGTTTGGGGCACCGATTGCGCAGACGCAAGTTTATCTCTAAATGCAAAGGAGTCTCCTGATATAAGGTTTGACCTGAAATCACAGATATCCGCTTCAGCAACCGGTTACCGGGTCTATACAAAAATCGTGTCGACCACTCCCGGAAACACCGATATGAGCGGAAGAAATCTAGAAGGTGAAGCTACAACCGGGGCGCCTGGGCAGGATGTTGGCGCGCCATATGTTTATAGAATTGAAGTCACCGGCGAAAAAGTCTCAAACCCAAAAGAGAAAGCGAATCTGTCACTTTTGTACGCCTATTGAAACCCGTTTAAGTGTAAATGTTCAGATTTACTTATTGTCAGTTTTGAAATCATTCAAATAAAACTCCGGCTTATCTGCATAATTACCTATTAAATACGATTCCGTTTCATAAAATCTCAGCGTGCCGGACAAGCTGTCCGGTAAACTCTCGCAAGTTATTTTTATTCTTTGAAGCATAGTTAAGCATAATTATCTTGACATGTGCCTGAAATATAGTAAATGGAGTATAGCATGCTAAAATAAGGTGGATAATGCGCAAATGAAAAATAATGTTAAAGCTATTCGAGAGGCGCGCCTTATGAGCAAGTCTGAACTTGCCCGCAAGGCTGGAGTTTCCGCTCTTACCGTAGACAGGGTTGAGCGGGGTGAAGTTTGCCGGATGGAGACCATGAGAAAAATTATCCTGGCATTGGGCTTCAGTCTTGAGGATAAAAACAAGGTATTTCAGAACCATGTGTAACGGGACCGGACATGTTTCTTTTTAAAAAGAAAAAAGAAATTATCGGCATAGATGTAGGCTCCAGTTCGGTCAAGCTGGTACAGTTGAAGGAAATCAAGGGATCTTATCAGCTGCTCAATGCCGGTATCATGCCGCTTACTCCGGAAGCGATTGTTGATAACTCCATTATGGACAGCTCTTCCATTTCGGAAGTCATAAAAAATCTGGTTGCCAGTCTGGGTGTAAAAGTCAAGGATGTGGCCTGTTCCATTTCCGGAAACTCGGTTATCATCCGGAAAATCGTGCTGCAGGCGATGCCTTCGGAAGAGCTTGAAGAACAGATCAGCTGGGAAGCAGAGCAGTATATTCCATTTGATATTAATGATGTTAACCTGGATTTCCAGGTACTATCCCCCGACACCGCAGATCCTTCAAAGATGAATGTACTTCTTGTGGCCAGCAAAAAGGACATTATTAACGATTACGTTTCCGTGTTTAATGAAGCAGGACTGCAACTTTCGATTGTGGATGTCGACTCATTTGCTGTTCAGAACGCCTTCGAGATAAATCACGATAGCGGGCCTGATGATACTTTGGCGCTGATAAACATCGGAGCCAGCGTGATGAATATAAATGTAATAAAAGAAGGTATAACCCTGTTCACTCGTGATGTGCAGATGGGTGGCAATCTATATACCGAGGAAATTCAGAAGCAGCTTGGCATGAGCGGGGAAGAGGCCGAATCGGCTAAAATGCTGGCCCAGGAAAGCAAAAATAATGCACTGTTGGATCTGATTTTAAAGGTTAATGATACGATCACGCTTGAAATCAGCCGTTCTTTGGAATTTTACAATACCACCGCCGGTGATGACCGGATTACCGGCATATACATCAGTGGCGGCTGTTCAAAGGTCTATAATCTTGTTAGCACCATTTCAGAAAAGATTGGATTGCAGGTAGATGTAATAAACCCCTTTGCAAAACTGAAATTCAATGAAAAGGATTTTGACCCTGAATATCTTCAGGAGATCGGCCCGCTCATGGTGGTACCCGTCGGGCTGGCAACCAGGAGGGTCGGGGACAAATGATAAGAATAAATCTCCTGCCTCTCCGGGCATCGAAAAAAAAAGAATCGGCGGTACAGCAGATAGTGCTCTTTTGTGCTGTTATTGTAATTGCTGCAGCTGTGGTCATGTCGCTTTATGTTGTTAGAAGGGTTCAGGTTGCCAACACCAAAAAAGATATTACCGCCGCGAATGCAAAAATTAACGAGCTTAAAGCCAAGATCGGCAAACTTCAAGAGTTACAGACGCTAAAGGAACAGGTCAAGAAAAAACTCGACGTGCTTGCTAAGCTTCGAAAGGACAAAACCGGTCCAGCCCATCGTTTGGCCACCTTAAGCGATTCAACTCCGGATCAGTTGTGGCTGACAGGATACAGTGAATCGGCTGGAAATATAAGAATATCGGGCGTTGCATACGTGGAAGAATTGATTGCACAGTATATGCGCGCGCTTGAGGCGTCTGCCGATTATATGAATGTTGAACTCATAGTTTCGGAACAGACGGAAGTTGCCGGCATCAAGCTTAAAAAGTTTGATGTAACAATGAAGCTCAAAGAGACACCTCCACCCGCAGCTAAGAAATAATTTCATATTGGAATTTAGTTTTTAATTCGTCTGGATGGATTAACTTATGGATCCAAGTGTAGAAAAAATACTTAAGCTTCCGGCAAAACAAAAGATCCTGATCTTGGTTCTGGTCACGGTACTTGAGGTCGCGGCGCTTGTCTGGTTCGTATTTATTCCGAAGCATAAAGAATTGACCGGACTTAAGGCCGAGCTCGTCAAGCTTCAGGGCGAGGTCGATCAAAAGACAAGGATCGCAAATAACCTGCCAAAACTGAAGGCGGAATACGACAAGCTTAATAGCGAACTCGACCAGGCTTTGACTGAATTACCCAACTCCAAAGAAATCCCGTCACTTCTAACCAGTATCACTTCACTTGGTAAAAACGCCGGCCTTGATTTTCTGGTTTTCCGCCCAAAACCGGAGGCGCTTAAAGATTTCTACGCCGATGTTCCGGTTGATATTGTAGTTTCCGGATCATACCACAGTGTTGCCAACTTTTTTGCCGCGGTTGCCAATCTGCCTCGTATCGTTAATATTTCGAATGTCTCGTTTTCCGACATAAAAAGCATCAGCAACCGGATGATGGCTAAGGTAACATGCCTGGCCACCACATTCCGCTTCCTTGATAAGAAAGAGATTAAGGATGATAAGAAACCCGCTCCCAAAAAATAGAATATTTCTGATGTGCAGCGTAGTTATTTTCTGCACGCTTGTCTTTTTAGGGTGCAAAAAAGAACAACCGCCTGCAACGCCTCCCGTCAAGAAGGCAATAGCAGCCCCCGCTACGCCAAAGCCTGTACTAAAGCCTGTCAGTTCTGCATTGCGGCTGCCGCCGCCACCTGTAAATCAGTTCGATTTCAGCAGCAAGAAAGATCCATTCAAGCCTTATGTTGTTCAGGTTAAGCCTGTTTCTGCGCAATCTGTCGAACAGGCTAGAAAATCGCTTAAAGATTCATTGCCGATACACAGTCTGGACGTCAGCCAATTTAAGTTAATTGGGATTGTTACCGGTGGGAAAGGTAACAGGGCCATGGTTACCGACATGAGTGGCAAGGGTTATGTGCTCAAAGTAGGAATGACTATCGGCAGGAATAATGGGAAAGTGGTTTCTATAACAAACGATGGCGTTGAAGTGGTAGAGCAGTTCAAAGATGATAACGGCAGGGTTCGCAAGGAAAATATCAAATTGACCCTTCCCAGGAAACAATAAGGAGTTCCGCATGAAGTGGATGACAAAAACATCGGTGATTGCATCTGTTGCCTTTACGATGCTTACAGTTTTTACAGTTGGGATGCCTGGCAGGGCAGAGTCAGCCCAGGAAGCTCGAAAACCAAAGCTTGCCTCTATTAAATCGATAAGTTCCTCTGGGCAAGGAGATTCAACCGAACTGGTGATAGTTTTATCTTCACCTGTCACATATACCAGTTATAAAACTACTTCGCCTTTGCGACTGATAATAGATCTGTCACAGACAACTCCGGGTGCTATTGAAGCGCCGGTTCCAGTTAATAGAGGCAACTTCAAGACCGTTACGGTCAGCCGTTATGATACGGATGCCGGTGTATTGTCCCGCATGAATATTGAACTGTTAAATGACGCCGAAGCCGTAATATCGGCATCGCCTGCCAACCCTGGAGAGTTAAGGATTTCATTTCCGGCAACGGCTGAAACCGCTGCTCCGGTCTCAATTGAAAAAAACGATTTAAGAAAGCCTGCTGAAACCGAAACTAAGGCATCATCCACTCTCTCTGCCGCGTCATCGCAAGCGGCGCCAATGCCAACAGCTGATGCTGCCATACGCAGATTGAAGTCGATCACTGCGAATAACAGCTCTATTATTCTAACACTCGACGGCGCAGTGGGTGATTTCAAAACTTTTCGGCTTGCCAAACCGGAGCGATATGTCGTTGACTTGATGGACGTAACAAGCGGACTTGAAACACGTTTGCTCCCTTTGAACGTAGCGGGAGTAGCATCGGCGCGTATAGGGATTTACCCGGACAAAGTACGGGTCGTTTTCGATCCTGTAAATGGCAGTTTTCCAGAGGCCATCGCCGTAAAAGCAGATTCAGCCGTCGTCATTACCTTAGGGGGCAAACCGGCAAACGTTAAACCCAGCTTCAATCGTCCTCCTGAACGCGCTGAGGCGGCCGCTGGCAGAGTGCCTGCCCAGGCCGAGGAAAAACCTGCCCTCCCTAAAGCGGAGAGTAAGGAAGTTCCTGCAGCGGCAGACGTTCCAACCAAGGTATCAGCAAAAGCGGTTAACCCCGCAGGTTCTGAGGAAGCTTTAGTGGCAGCACCTCCAGAGGGCAAGAGGAAACCTGCTGCTATCAAGAGCGACAGTGTGGAAGTTCCTTCACCGGCAGCCCTTCCAACCAGGGCGCCGGCAAAAGCGGTTAAGTATTCCGGGCCGTCTATTGTTGAAATGATAGACTTTCAGGTAGTCGATGGAATCTCGCGGGTATCCGTAAAGTTAAAAGGAGATGTATCGGTTGATCCGCCGGTCAAATCACCCGGTTTTGTAACATTAATTGTAAAAAATGCGTCACTTCCCAAAACTCTTCAGCGCTCTCTTGATGCTCACTCCTTTATATCTCCGGTACTCCGCGTCACCCCGCTGATGGTAAAAAAGAAAAAGGGGAACGATACCAAAATACTGATCGCAATGCGTGTAGACGCCCCTCTTGAATTCCGTCATGAAGGGGACATGCTGTTTGTAGATTTCAAAAACCCTGAAGGATTGACTGCTGATAAGCTTGCTAACGAAACAAACGACCTGAATCCGCAGGCATCAAAACCAAAAGCATCCGTATCCGGTGATGCAGCCATATCAGCCGAACTGGAACATCCACAGACCAGCGACTCGAATGTAAAAGCTCACGGCTCATCCCGCAGTTATACCGGTCGCAAGGTAACGCTCGAATTTGCCGATGCGGATGTTAGAAAAATATTCCAGTTGCTCGCCGAGGTAAGCGGAAAAAACTTTGTTCTCGGAGACGATGTTAGCGGAAACATAAGTCTTAAACTGGTCAATGTCCCTTGGGATCAGGCATTCGCGATAATTCTCGAAACCAAGGATCTTGATTCGCGAGAAGATGGCAACGTCCTGACAATAAAGAAAAAAGGGAAGTTCAAGTCTCAGGCCGATGAAGAGCTGGAGATTAAGAAAACTCTCGCAAAAGGGATTGAACTGAAAACAGAAACATTTTCGGTAAATTACTCCACAGTTGATGAAATCGCCGGACAGTTCGAAAAACTGAAAACGTCAGATCGCGGGCAAATATCAAAGGATGCAAGAACCAACAAGGTAATAGTAAAAGATACGCCGCAAGCTCTTGATGACATGCGGAATTTGCTGGCCCAGTTGGATGTGCCTGAAAGGCAGGTCATGATTGAGGCCCGCATTGTTGAAGCTTCTTCTACATTTACTCGTAACCTTGGCGTAAACTGGGGCATGCATTATCGTGACGGTTCAGCGGCATTCCTGGGGATCAATCAGATGGATACCAGTTTCGGCGGTTTGGCCACCGCAGCACCTACAACTGGAGCCAGCGGTCAGGCAGGTGCTGCGATGGGAATTTCTTTCGGTACTCTGGCAAGCAATATCTCCATCGATCTCCGTCTGAACGCAGCTGCCAGCGCCGGTCTGGTCAAGATCATATCTTCTCCGAAAGTTGCAACGCTTAATCATAAAACAGCAAAAATATCACAGGGGCAGCAGATCCCGTATCAAAACACAACAGCTACAACAGGTGCGGTCACTGCTTTCGTGGCTGCGACTCTTTCGCTGGAAGTTACTCCTCATATAAATGCCAACGGCACAATCGTTATGAAAATAGAAGCGAAAAATGATGCTCCAGGCACCGGCAGCCCTCCACCGATCAATACGAAGCAGGCTACAACCGAACTGCTGCTGAAAGATGGTGAAACCACTGTTATCGGTGGAATTTTTGTTGACAGCGAAACTGATGGTGATGAAGGGGTGCCTTATCTGATGGATGTCCCGCTCCTCGGCAATTTGTTCAAATCCAACGCTAAATCCAAAACCAAGACAGAGTTGCTGATTTTTATTACTCCCAGAATTCTGGGTGGGATTTAAAAGATCCATGTAACATATTTGGGTAAACCTCCGAGCTGTACTCCGGCCATGGTAAGGTGCCTGTTTCACTGCCAGGAGTTTTGGTGGTGACCAGTGGAAGTATTTGTGAATAGAAATAGTTCTAAGAAAACTGTCGGAACGAAATCCAGTAATTAATAAGATCCATGGAGGCTGTATGCTCAGGAATTTAATGTCTGTTTTAGCGTTTGTTTCGCTTTTTGCCGTTGCCGGTTGCGGTTCAAACGGTGGAGGATCCACCACCTTTTTTGAAGACGGCTCGGTAACTTATTCCGTGACTCCCATCAATGCCGTTTTTAGCTCCACGGTCGGTACTTCGCCAACATCGGCGGATGCCAATACGGTCACTATCTCTCCAACTAATACTCCGTTTACGAACTCGACCAGGAAGTCGCCATATACTGTCAAAAATATTTCTGTAAAGTATACCAAGATGGACGATGCAAATTTTGTCCTGACAGAAACACTCAATTCCACTACTCCCATGGCTTCGGGCGGGACAGTGGCTATTCCGATAACAATTGCCACCTATACAATCAAGGACGCAATTCTGACAAAAGGTTTTTCATCCTCCAATCCCTGGAATTTCTATGTTAACGCTTCTTTTACGGTTTCGGAGGATTACTCCGCTAAATCGTATTCTTATCAGGTCCAACTGGGCACGGTTCAATTCAAATGATTTGAGTGAAACAGGTTTGAGAATATTATGATGCCGTGCTTAACACTTTGGAGGCTTGTATGAAATTGCTTAAAATACTATCAATGTTTATGTTTCTGCTCATGCTTGCTACCCTGTGGGCTTGTACCGGGGGCAATTCAACTGCAACTTCAACCGCCGATAAACGCGCAAAAACAACCGGAAAGAGTCTGGATAATGACAAACAGATAACCAGTGGTGATACCAACGACAAGGGGCTCCCATCAGTAGCTTATTGCAATTATTCCGTTGCCAGTATTGGAAGAAGTCCCTACCTGACTGTTTACACATATTCCAAAAACGATGGAACAACAATTATTAAAGGTCAATTACTGAATGGTAAAGGAACCGCTACTTCATCCGGTATCGACCTGGTCAAACCGGCATTTGATATAGCAACAGATGCCGGAAACAAGTCCCAACCAAAAGTAGCCTTTGACCCTGTGGCAAAAAAATATCTGGTTGTCTGGGCGGATGCGAAAAATGCAGGTACTGTTTTAAACGCCCTTCCGCCTGTAGTGATTGCAGGCTCAATCATTAGAGGCCGTATTATATCAGATGATGGGACACCGGATGTTGCAGGGTCATTTGATATTTCCACACAGAATACTCACAGCTACACCCAGACTGAACCGGATTTGGTTTATGATGCGCCAAGAGCTAAATTCATAGTAGCCTGGCTTGACGCAACAGATGCCGATACGCTTTATCCCTCAGGTAATCTGACAGGGAGCACATGTACCAATTCGACCTCTTTCAATTACATCCCATTACCGACTGCCGATACAAATATGATCCGTTCAATCGAGGTTTCTGCTGCAAAAACTTTAAGCAATCCTCAGGATGTTTCTAAAGTATTGCGCTTATCATCCATTGCTGATGATACAGTGTCAAATTTCAGCGGTTCCTGGTCGTTGCAAACGCATGAAACGAAGCCTCGCATAGTTGTCGCTCCATCGGGCGATTACTTCGTTGCCTGGAGTGGTAAAAATAAAACCGTCACATTGTCTTTAGAGTACACAAAAGGGACACCGGTAGCACCGGCAGCAACCGCACCCTGTTCATATGGCCCGGCTGTTTTTTCAACTTCACCCTTAACAGATGATGTTACAACAAAGATTAAGATTCGTAAGGACTCTGGTTTTAGCCTTTATCAGGATTTCTCATTTGGGTCTGTTGCAACATATCCTTCAGTTGCCTCAGATCCAAATACCAACCGTCTCTTGATTGCATGGGAAGAGCAAGCACTCTGGGGCCCTGTTCCTGATTATACTGAAAAAAGAATACAAGGTCAGATGATTGACCTTTCAAATTTTACCAACTACGGTTCACAAATCGATATCTCTAGTGGAATTACCGGAGATAGAACGAGTCCGGTTGCATCGTTTGATAATGTCAATCAACGTTTCCTTGTTGCCTGGGAGGATGCCCGAAATTCAAGCGCCAATATCTCCAACATGGATATTTATGCTCAGTTCATCGATCCCCAGGGACAGTTGAGTGGCGGCAATACAATAATTACAGTCGCTAGTGGCAACCAGATTGCACCTGCCGTGGTGTTTGGGGGGCCGTTATTCAGACAGTTCCTGGTTGTATGGAAGGATGGCCGGGCATCAGGCAATGCCGATATCTATGGCCAATTAATGGAGGGGTCGACTCTTCCGCAGCTGGTTGTAGCCGATAAAGATGGAAATCCAATTACGAGTGGAGCGCTTGATTTCGGCAGCATAGCCATTGGGCAGACAAATGATGTTGTTGTAAAATTACGAAACGATGGCAACACGCAACTTACCATAAACAGTTATGTCACCCCTGATGCGCCTTATTACATACTTACACCGATGCCAACCAACATTGGCGCAGGAACGAGTTATTCAATTACCATCCGCTTTGCTCCGTTAGCCGCCGGAGCATATGTCGGCACAACTCTCAACAAGTTTAAGCTGGATATCAACTCTAACGGCGGTAACAGCTCTACATACTTTAGCGGTGCAGGAACCGGCGGTTCGGATGTTCTGGCGATTACAACCACCACATTGCCGGACGGTACTCCAGGCTCACTGTACCAGACTTCAACAGTTGCAGGTTATGGCGGAGTCTATCCATATGCCGGCTTTTCGATAACTGCAGGCGCTTTGCCTTCCGGATTGTCACTCACTTCCGCCGGTGTAATCAGCGGCACTATCAGTGCGGCAGCAACGCCGCAAAAATATGATTTTTCGATCACCCTTACCGACAAGGTAGGTACGGCAGTTACCAAACCATTTTCAATAAATATAGGTGTAATAAGTATTTTAACAACTGCAGTCAACAATGCTACAACAGGTATTCTGTATAACCAGCAGTTAACTGCTACAGGCGGCGCAGTTCCACTTGTCTGGTCAATAGTGTCGGGCTCGTTACCTGCAGGATTAACCATAGATTCTGCAACCGGGGCAATAACCGGAACACCGACCTCTGATGGTTTGAGTACATTTACAGTTCAGGTAAAGGATAATAACGGAGCAACTTCTTCCAAGCAATTCAGTTTTACGACGACAAGCTCACTGTTAATTACGACAGAATCCATATCAGATATGAAGATAAACACAGCAGCTAGCGTAACACTTCAGGCGCTTGGCGGAACGCGGCCATATGCATGGTCTCTGACAGGCGGCGCATTGCCAAGCGGTTTTGTACTTGACGCCAACGGCGGCAACATTGCCGGTACACCAACTGTTGCTGGTGATTATTCTTTTGAAATTACACTGACGGATAAGCTGGGATCAAGAACAAGCAAACTATATTCTGTGAAGGTTCGCGATCCTCTGCAGATAAGCAACACGTCACTTAAGTCATGGACATTAGGTTTGTCCGGATATTCAGAGACGTTTACCGGAGTTGGCGGCCGTGGAACCTATACATGGACCACCCAAAGCTGGAAGAAAAACAATCTGCCGGTAAATTATGTATCATCAAGCCCTGTGCCCGGCTTGACCCTTAATCCTGCTTCTGGAGTAATAGGCGGAACACCTTCAGAAGCGGGTACATTTACCTTTGATCTCGTTCTGGCAGATAGCGGAAGTCCGGTACCGGAAACAGCTGTACGGCAGTTTACGGTGACTGTTTCTTCCGGCGCCGGCAGCGGTTCTACCGGAACAGGAAGCAACATAAATGATCCTCCACCAGCTTCCGGCGGCGGCAAAAGCGGCGGCGGCTGCTTCATAGCCACGGCTGCATACGGCAGTTACCTCGATCCGCACGTTATGGTTCTGCGCCATTTCCGTGATGATGTATTGTTAAAATCAGAAGCAGGCGCCTCTTTTGTTCGACTTTACTACAAGTACAGCCCGCCTGTTGCGGACTACATTGCACAGCATGAATCACTCCGAATGATAATGCGCATTGCATTGACTCCGCTGATATTTTCGGTGGAATACCCCCTGGTTGCGACCCTTCTCTTGTTAATCGCAGGCGCCTTGTTCATCAGACGCAGAGTGCCGG
>JAQTRC010000175.1 GCA_028712665.1 Desulfuromonadaceae bacterium | reverse complement strand
GCCCATGAATGGAGGGATTGATTGTCAGTCCAATATCGTGCCCGGGAAAATCCGCTATCAGCTGGCGTATGACGGTTATAATCTGGTCGTCAGCCGACGCTACGGCAAAGAGGAGCTGCAACGGCCCCTCATACTGCTGGCGGCAGAAGGATACAAAGTTGTCGTAGCTGTCGGCGTCCAGACCTTTAACCGGTTTTAGAATTGTAACTCCGGGGAGGCAGGGAAGATCAAATACTTTTTTTTGCCCCTTCCCCCTTGCCCCATCTCCCTTGAAGTATTTCACGGCAGATAATAGAGAAATCAGCGAATAGAGCAGAGAGGGGAGAATTATAATGAAAGGCAGCATGTTGCGCGGCATATCAGGCTGTTTTCTGAACTAAAATACAGTAAGGGGCGTCGGACATCACGTTGACCTGCCCCATCCGCCAGGAGTGATACTCCTGAGGTTCGAGTCTCGCCGCCCAACCATCTACAATCCTCCGTTCGCAGGCTCCGCCGCCATGTCCCGGGTAAACGGAGACCATCACTATTCCGGAAGGTGCGAGCAGTTTCAGAGATTGATCGAGTGCAATCCCGGTTGTCTCCGGACGGGTGATGACCTGGTGGTCGCTGCCCGGAAGATAGCCAAGGTTGAATAGAACAGCCTTGACCGGGCCATTCACGTGCTGTTCCATCTCCTCGTGACCGGCATGTATCAGCGTCACACGGCCAGTCAGGCCGGCATCGGATACCCTCCGTCCTGTCTCGGCAATTGCCTCCTCCTGTATGTCGAATCCCCATACATGTCCGGTTGAACCGGCCAATTCGGTCAGTAGAAGAGTGTCATGGCCATTGCCGCAGGTGGCGTCGACAGCTTTATCACCCTCGAACAGAAAACTGCGTATTATCAAGTGCGAAAGCGGGACAGGGCCGCGCAGCAGCGGTATGTCGGAAAGTAATTGCGATGTCATGGCGGGAGAGAATAACAGAATTATACCCCTTTCGCCAGATGGAAATTGTTTGAAATCAGAATGTAAACAGGGTACTACCGTAATATGATAATCAGAAAAACCATTGGGAGTGAACAGAACGGACTACGCCTGGACGATGCCATTGCTCTCCTCTGTGCGGGGGTAAGCAAATCCGAGGCCCGCCGGATCATCGACCGCGGCGGTTGTACGGTAAACGTAGCCATGGTGCGGGTGGCATCGCGCGGAGTCAGAACCGGGGATATAATCGAGATCGGCCTGATGGAAACGGGGCGTTTCTCCGAGTTGGTTCTGCCGCCTGAGGCGCTCTTGTTTGAGGACGCAGAGTTGATTGCGGTAAACAAACCGGCTGGAATAAACAGCCAGCGAACCCCCTACCAGTTGAAGGGGACGCTGGAATTCTGGGTGTCCGAATATTTCAAGTCCCAGGGAAACAGCGAGCCGGCCCGGGTAGTCCACCGTCTGGACCGAGGCACCTCGGGAGCCATGCTCTTTCCAAAACAGAAGCGGGCCGCAGCCTGGCTCTCAGCGCGCTTTCAAGAAGGAGGGGTCGACAAACGCTACCTGGCTCTGGTCAGCGGTTGCCCAAAACATGAGCAGTGGACTCTGGACGCCCCGATCGGCAAGGTTTCTTCGGGACGTTACGGCATCGTGCCGGGAGGGAAGTCGGCCGTGACGGAATTCCGGGCGTTGTCATCCTCGGGAGACATCTGGCTGGTTGAGGCCAGGCCGCTGACCGGACGCACCCACCAGATCCGGGTGCATCTGGAGGAGAGCGCTCTTCCGATTGTCGGCGACACAACCTACGGAGACGTACCGGCAGAACGGATGATGTTGCACTGCGCCGAGATGAGATTTAAAAATACAGCGGGAGAAGAAATCCGGATTTGCGCTCCGCTTGATGAAGCATTTGAGAAATTAGTACCGAAGTAGTGACTTACAAACGTTTATTCTTCCCACTCCTCCCACCCCAGTGGCGCCCGGTTCAACTCTTCCCGGTACTGTCGCCATTGCGGCAGGAACTGATCCATCAGTGCCTTGAAGCGATCATTGTGGTGCTTTTCCAGCAGATGCGCCATCTCATGGACGACTATGTACTCCAAAGAATGTACCGGTTTCTTTACCAGTTCCAGATTCAGCCAGATGCGGCGAGCCTTGATACTGCAGGTTCCCCATTTGGTCTTCATCTGCTTCACGCCCCACTCGGCAACGGCCACGCCCATGATCGGCTCCCATTTTTCTATGAGAGCGGGTATCTGCCCTTTGATCTGCTGCCTATACCAAGCTGACAGGACACGCTTGCGATAGTCAGCATCAGTCCCTTCCTTCACATACATATCCATGGTGGTGCTGTTGCGGATAACGATGCGGGCATGACCATTGTGGTGTATCACATTCAACCGGTAGCGGCGGCCCTGAAAGTAGTGGCTCTCCCCGGAGACGCACTTCCGCACCGACTGCCGCTCCTGCCCGGCAAATTTGGCTTGATGCCGCTTGATCCACGCCAGCTTTTTTATAACGAAGAGCCGCACCGCTTCGTCATTCACCAACAGTGGTGCAGCAACCCGCACCCTGCCGTCCGGTGGGTACACGCCCAAGTGCAGGTTCTTGATCCTTTTGCGAACCACATTGATGGTTATGCCGCTGACAATGATCTGGTGCATCTCAATAGTCCCGCTGATGCTTGACGATCTCAAAGATTTTGTCCGTCAGTGCGTCATCTTTCAGGACACCCAGAATTGCATAACGGACTTCCTTCTCCTTGATCTTGTGGCCAAGCCAGTCATCCTTCTTTTTGGCAAGGATTGCGTAGTCAACATCAATGGCCAGCTCTTCGTTCTTGCCCAGATTGTCATACAGCGCACGCCGTGCCGATGTGTTCAGTGATTTTGGATAAGACACCCCACCCGCCTGGTTCTTGGCCTTCCTGGTCAGCTCAACGATCTCTGCCAGGTACTTCTCGTATTCCATAGCCTCTTCCCGGCGTTTCCGGATCAGCGCATCCAGCAGCTTCGACATATCGTTGTAGTATTCCGGGTTGATCGGCTGCTCGTTTATGATCAGCTTGCGCAGGTTGTTCTCGATGGTTTCAGCCGTGGCATTCTTGCTGGAGCGTATTCCCTTTGGCAGGGCGTTCACCGCATCAGCGCCCCGCTCGACGATCAGCTGGATCAGCGACAGATCATCAAAGGCCGAAACCTTCTCACTATCCTCCGCCCGGATGTAGGTGTCGATCAGGTGCCGCATGGCCGGCTCATAGCTTTTCAGATCAATGGCATCGCCACTGTGCTTTTTGATCTCATCGCGCAAGTTTTCGTAAAACTTGACTTCACTCTGTATGGTAGCAATCTCGGCAGCAGTATAACCAGCCTCTTCCAGCTCATTGGCCAGGTTGGCGTATGCTCGCAGCAGTCCAGCAGCCAGTTTGTAGAGTGTAAGTCGTTTCGGTTCATTCTCTTTCAGCTGCTCGGCATCCCCGGCATCCCTGGAGGAGAAGTAGCGGAAGTATGCCAGAGAGTCCTTAGGCATCTCCACCGGCTCGCACAGTGCCTTGATCGCCTCCCGTGCATCTTCCAGCCCTTCTCTGGCCTTCTTCAAGCGGTCACTCAGAAGACCGGCAACGTCGGCCTTGTCATAGCCGTCAAGTGCCCCGGCGGTATAGTCATGAACCGAGTTTTCAAGGCTCTTGAAGAGATCCTTGTAGTCGAT
>JAQTRC010000074.1 GCA_028712665.1 Desulfuromonadaceae bacterium | reverse complement strand
TCTTCAAGATTGAAAGGAACCTGCTCCATTTTGATCTCGCCCGCCTCTATCTTGGAGAAGTCCAGGATGTCGTTGATGATACCCAGGAGCGCCATTGCCGAACTGTTGATCTTGCTCAGATAACTCTGCTGCTTCGGGGTAGGTTCGGTGTCCAGAGCCAGTTGGGAAAAACCGATGATGGCGTTCATCGGGGTGCGGATTTCGTGGCTCATATTGGCAAGGAATTCACTCTTGGCCCTGTTGGCCGCTTCGGCCGCCTCCTTGGCCCTGTACAAGGTTTCTTCAGCCTGCTTGACCGTAGTAATATCGTGGATAAAGGCATAAAAGCCACGTACCTCCCCATCGGAGATATCCGGTACGTACTGGGCCAGGGAATGGCGCATCCCCGTGCCGTCGGGCGTCGGGATGGCCCGCTCAAAGACCTGCGGTTCGCCCCGAAGGGCCCCCTCGATGTAGGGGAGGTTGAGCCGGAACCGCTCCTCGCCGATGATCTCGCGGATATGTCTGCCGTTCATCCCCCCAGGGTCGAGGCCGAACCAGTCGTGATAGGCGCTGTTGCCGAAGCGGTTATGAAGTTTACTGTCCCAATAGCCGATCATCGACGGCATATTGTCGAGAAGGGCGCCGAGATCATGTTCATTCCGGCGAAGCTGATCCTTGGTTTGTGCGATTTCCCGCTCATAGAGTAATTTGCGGCGCTGGAAAAAGCCGAGGGTCAACACCGACATCAGTGCGACAAACGCAAAGATTCCTCCCTGAATAAGAGCCTCCCGCCGCCATCCTTCGTATATATCGCTCTGATTGCGTCCAACGGCGATCACCAGCGTCTTGTCAATGGGGAGCGATTTTGGCTTGATGGTGCGTAGCGCCATCAGCCGCTCCTCGCCGGTTGCGTAGACCGTGCCGCTTAAGACAGTTTCGTTTTTGCCGCTCTCCCGGTGACGGCTGAAGAACGAGCCGGGCTGGGCCAGGTTCTTGCCGCTCTGTTTCTCCCTCTGCGGCACCATCAGGAACTGGATGCCGTCTCCGTGCGCAACGGCGCTCCACATGTCCGAGGCGTAGTTCACCGATCCGAGCAGGGTCGTGAAATATTCCGGGTCGAGGGTGGCGATGACGATACCGTCAAATTCACCTTTTGCTCCCTGGATCACCCGTACCATGTTCATGCCCCATACCCCCAGAACGGTCTTGTACGGGGGGGCAAGAAAAAGCTTGTCAACATCCGGATTCCGGAGCGCCTCCTTGAAATATTCACGTTGAGTCAGGTTGACTCCGAGCAACTCGTCACGGTTTGAAAGCTGGACAATGCCGTTCCTGTCGCAAACGATCAGTGTGCGAATACCGGGGATGGCGCGTTCGAAGATTTTGAGTTCGTTAGTGAGGGTCGTCGCGAATCGGGTATTTACGGAACGATTGGCAAGCTCGCCGCGAATCCAGAGGAGTACCCCGTCGGTTGCGATCAATTGGGCATCGAGGTTTTTGGAAACAACGCGGGCTTGCGTCAGCAGACGGTGTTCCTCCTGCGAGGTGGTTTCCAGGTGGCTTCTGGACAGGTTATAGGCGACGATTCCTCCGAGCATGAGCAGGGCGAGCGCCAGGGTACTCCACTGAACGGTAAATGAGTGTCGGGTGGGGTTAGGCATGGGCCGGAATACGTGGTTTTTTGTCCAATTGTGACTCCAGGGCGTTTGATTGCAGGTGGCGGCGAGTGGTGCGGAGTTGCCGATGTTTGTTGTATTACGTATAGATAAGTATACCTTGATACAGGCCAAATGCAATAAGTTCTTAGCATAGCTGCAGTACCGGATGGCTCGCTCTCAACAGATGTTGTTAGTAATTGCAAATCAAGCCTGTCAGGTTTTCAATTTTCTCTTGATATAGCATCTGGACCCAAAATATTCTTAACCACTTGCGGTTGAGCGGAAACAATGTAGTATTGCTGGAAACAGCAACTACCATTGTCAGGGAGTATTCCGGTGACAGAGCCAGAAAAGATTGAGTCGTTTGCCCCGCAGCCGGATATTGACGGCAACAGTTTGTTGTCTGCCGCAGTTAAGGAGCCTGCAAACCTAAAGGTCAACAAGCTGAAGAGAGTCAAACCCAAGGCAGATAAACCCAAGGCAGAAAAATCCAAGGCAGAAAAATCCAAGGGGGCCAGGTCCAAGAGCCCCAAACCGAAGATTGTAAAAGAAAAAGCCGCCAAGACGAAGAGCGTCAAGGCGAAAGCCACGAAGGAAAAAGCCACAAAAGAAAAAGCCACGAAGGCAAAAGCTGCAAAGGCAAAAGCGGATAAATCGAGGAGCGACAAAGCGAAGGCCGCCGCCCAGGCAAAGCGGGATATCTCCGCGCCGGGCGCTGCTCAGTTTGACCTGTCCGACAGCCAATGGTATCTAAATCGGGAGTTGACCTGGCTTTCGTTCAACCGCCGCGTACTGCACGAGGCTGAGGACGAACGGACGCCGCTTCTGGAACGTCTCAAATTTATCGCCATCGTCAGCGCCAATCTGGACGAGTTCTTCATGAAACGGATCGGTGGTCTGAAGCAGCAGATCGGCGCCGGAATGCGTGAACTGACTCTGGATGGCCGCAGCGCCCGTCAGCAGGTCAATGAGTGTCATGTTGAGATCCGTGACCTTGAAGCACGGAAGGAGGGATTGTTTAATCAGGTTTGTGCGATGCTGAAAGAAAAAAATATCCTGATCGAACAGTATGCCGACTTGACCCCCAAATTGCGCAAGCTCCTTCGGGAACAGTACTACGACAATATTTTCCCGCTCCTGACCCCTCAATCAATTGACCCGGCCCATCCGTTTCCATTTATTTCAAACCTGTCACTCAATCTGCTGGTGACGGTCCGCTATCCAAAGGCCAGGGACGTTTCCCTGGTGCGTGTCAAGGTGCCGGTCGGGCTTGGAACGCCAAGATTCATCCGTGTCGGCAAGGGGGACCATTTTGTCCGGCTGGAAGATGTGATGATGAACAACCTGGATATGCTTTTCCCCGGAATGGAGGTTGTCTCATGCGAGACATTCCGGGTTACCCGTAATGCCAACACCGAAAAGGATGAGGACGAAGCCGACGATCTGATGGAGATGATCGAGTCGGAGTTGAAAGAGCGTAAATTTGCTCCGATAGTCCGCCTGGAGATAGTTTCCGGAATGGAGCCGCTTCACCGCGGCCGGCTTGCGGCCGAGCTCGAACTGGATGAGGAAAACGACGTTTTTGAGGTGCCGGGAATGCTGGCCCTGCGTGACATTTTCGAACTGGTTAAGCTCGACTATCCGCGTATGCACGATCAGCCGCATTACCCGATTGATCATCCGCTGCTGCAATCGCAGCGAAATATCTTTCATATAATACGCGATGCCGGTTCAATTCTGCTGCAGCATCCCTACGAATCGTTTTCGACCTCTGTGGAGCGGTTTCTGCGTGAAGCGGCAATTGATCCCAAGGTGCGCGGCATCAAGATGACACTCTACCGCACCTCCAGCCAGAGCCGCATCATCGATGCCCTGCTGCTGGCTGCCCAGAACGGAAAGCAGGTGGCGGTTGTGGTCGAGCTTAAGGCCCGCTTTGACGAGGCAACCAACATCCGGCTGGCGGAGCGGATGGAAGAGGTTGGGATCCATGTCACCTACGGCGTGGTAGGGCTTAAGACACACTGCAAGGTGATAATGGTCGTGCGCCAGGATTTCACCGGTCTTCAGCGTTATATACACATAGGCACCGGCAACTATCACGCAGACACGGCCCGCCTCTACAGCGATGTCGGACTGTTGACCTGTGATCAGATCATTGCCCAGGACGTGACCGAACTGTTCAACTATCTGACGACCGGTTTCATGGCCAGACGCAATTACCAGAAGTTGATTCCGGCGCCCAGATTGCTGAAAAAGGCTCTTCTCTCCAGGATCGAGCGAGAGATAGGCCTGCATAACGAAAAAGGGGGCGGCCTGATCCAGTTCAAGATGAACGCTCTGGAGGATGGGGATATAATCAAGGCGCTCTACCGCGCGTCGATGGCGGGCGTAAAGATCGACCTTGTTATCCGCGACACCTGCCGCTTGCGTCCAGGGATTCCCGGCTTGTCGGAATCGGTCGGAGTTATAAGTGTGGTGGGGCGTTTTCTGGAGCACTCACGTATCTATTTCTTCCGTAATGGCGGCGCCGAAGAGTATTTTATATCCTCGGCCGATGCAATGAAGCGCAATCTTGAGGCCAGGGTCGAGGTGCTATGCCCGGTTGAGTCAACAATGCTTACCAGGGAACTGCGGGTAGTATTCGATACGCATATCGCCGACCAGCGTTCCGCCTGGGATATGCAGCCTGACGGCAGTTACATCCAGAGAGTCCCCAGGGAAGATGCAGGCGCCGAAGGGAGTCACAACCTGCTGATAGCCAGAACGGAAAAACGCCAGAAGGAATCCCTCAAGCAGAAAAAGAAAAAAATAAAAAACAAAAATTGATGGTTTCGCAAAAAGTCTTTTCCCCCTCCCTTGACGGACCCAAAGGGCCTAAAGGAGGGGGGCAGAGGGTGGGTGAAGGTGCAACTGGCTGAAATATTGGCAGCTTCCCCCCCACCCTAACCCTCCCCCGCAAGGGGGGAGGGGACTATTTTTGAGAATTTGCGAGTGCATCAAATTGATCCCATCGGTGCGGGATCAGGAGTTCTGTAGCTGTATTTGAGAATCCTTTATTTTCAGCCGCGCCTTTATCTCCCGCCCATTTAACCCGTATTTTTTCATCAGACGGTAAAATGATCTGCGGGGAATATCCGCAAGTTTTGCCGCTTTCGAAACATGGCCATTTACCTGGGTCAGGTATTGCTGGATAAGATCCTTTTCCACTTTCCCGACATGACGCTCTCTCGATGCCTGGAAAGAGGCCTGTGTAACGGATCTGTCATTACTCCCCTCCGTGTAATTGTCGACGAAGGAGTGGGGGAGGTGCTCCAGCCTGATGGTATCATCCTGGGTCAGGACTGCGGCCCGCTCGATGACATTCTGCATCTCCCTGATATTGCCAGACCAGGGATAATCCATCATCGCCTTAATGGCCCGCATTTCAATACTCACGATTTTTTTATTCAACTTTGCGCTGGCCTTCTCCAGAAAATGCTGGGCAAGTATCGGGATCGATTCGACCCTGCTTCGAAGCGGCGGCGTCGTGATGGTAAAGACATTAAGGCGGTAGTAGAGATCCTCGCGGAACCATCCCTTCTTGATCCCCTCCTCCAGGTTTTTGTTTGTGGCGGCGATCAGTCGTATATCGACCTTTTTAGTGGCGGTTCCCCCAACCGGCCTGACATCGCCGCTGTCAAGGACACGCAGCAGTTCCGCCTGAAGTTTGGAGGTTATGTCGCCGATTTCGTCAAGGAATATGGTGCCGCCGTCCGCAGCTTCGAACAGTCCGATTTTGTCGGCGTCTGCGCCTGTGAAAGCGCCTTTCCTGTGGCCGAACAATTCGCTTTCGAGCAGAGAATCGGTGATGGTCGTACAGTTAACCGTCACCAGAGGTTTGTCGTTTTTTTTGCTGTAACGATGGATCGCCCTGGCAATCAACTCCTTGCCGGTTCCGGATTCACCGCGGATCAGCACCGTAGTCGGGGTCGGGCCGACCTGTTTGATCAGATCCAATACTTCCTGGGTTTTCTTGTCGGTGCCGATTATGAATTCATCGCCGTATTCACGGTTCAACTCCCTCTGGGCCAACTCGTACTTCTGGATGAGCCGCCCCCTGTCCTCTTCAAGCTGCTGGAAATTATACGGCAGGCACATCTCAAGATTTGCAAGCCCCTGATGAACAGCCACGGAGTATTCGCGGCATGTCCTGTAACCGCAGGCGCTGCAGTTGAGTTCATCCTTCTGGGTGTATTTGTTGGTTGAGTTAAGTATCTTTGTGATATCGGCGGACTTGGGCGGTTTCAGCTTGACGTATCTGTTGGAAAAGGACCTCGCAAGATGAGGGGTAATTTTCATGTCAAGATAGTGAGCGGCGGTCTTGTAGGGGACTTCGCTCTTGAAATGTGAAATGACCAGGTTCCGTTTGAAGAAGCTGGTAAGATCGTTGTTCATACCCGGTCCTCCGATACAGCCGTTATAGCAGAACCGTATGTCGGCGATTTGAGGAGTAATTCGCCCTTGCGCCAGGTCGCTGATAATCTCCATCACATTGACTTCACCCGTTGCGGTCACTATTTTGCCGTCCAAAAGGTCGCTGACGATCGGAAGCACCCTGAAAGATCCCTCGGTAATCGGGAAGAGGCGCCCCAAATAGGGCTGAATTCCGTCGAACGACTCTTCCTCTAGCGAGGTAATGTCAATCGAATGGCTTTTGAACATGCTGTCCAACTCGCGGCAGGTCAGGACAACGTCGATTGCCCCCCTTATCTCCTCGGATTCAATCTCGAGTTTAGCGCCAATGCACGAACTGATATAAACCACCTTGACCTCAGCCCCGAGCACCCCTTTTAAGAATCGTCCTATCGCCACCATCGGCGAGACGACTTCAATAAGGTTGTTGATCAGTTTCGGGTAGTGCCGCTCGATAAGATCGACTATTGCAGGACAGTGGGATGAGATAAGGGGGGTGGTGGCTACTTCTATCGCACTTACATACTCGACGGCGACCAGCTCGACACCGTAGGCCCCCTCATGGACTTCTGCAAATCCCAGCTCTTTAAGGCCTGCAACCAGCTGGCCAGGGGAAACGTTATGGAAAAAGGCCGGAAAGGCCCCGCCAAGTACGGCAACTACCAGTTGTCCGGAAGCCAGCAGGCGTTCCATAGTCGCAACTTTGTCGTTGAATATTTTCGCCTTCTGCGGGCAGTTGTTGACGCACTTGCCGCAGGCGATGCAGCGTTCATATATGATTTCGGTATGGTTGGTTTCGCCCTTGATCGCCTTTACCGGGCAGTTACGAACACAGGTGTAGCATTTACGGCATTTGTCCTTAAGTGTCAGTATCAACACTATGTCACCTCGTATGTTTTGAAGGTATCTGAATTAGGAGGCTATGACTGGCAATCGGTAATATTGTGCCATCAATTGCACAATAAATAGAGATTGGGCATATAATGGCACAATAAAATTAAAAAACAAGCGGCATTTTCAAAAATGATAAGCCGGATAAAATGCATATACAAAACGCCATTACCTCAGTTGCCAGGATAGCCTGATCTGTAATATGCCGATATATCACAATAAAAACTGCCCAATTCCTGATCGGACGGATCATAACATGATTCTGGCAATAACCTGCAGAACAATATTCTATGCGCAGAAGATGTTATCTGCAACCGATTCGGATGAATGTGCGGCTTGTAGCTGAGGATATGTTCGATTTTGTAATAACGATATCTCCCATTTTCTTTGCGTTGCAAGCTCTTACAGATGGCAAGCAGAGTGATACAGGGGTGTCGCAGTTACAAAATCCCCGATATCCGATGTTTCAGGGAGTGCATATAACGGCATAAGCATAAATATCAAAATGATGAATATTGTGCCTTATATGGCCCAATATAAACAAATGAAATACGGAGAGATTCTTTCAATACACGTTTTGATAGTCTGAAATATTGTCTGATATCAGATGGATACAGGCATATAATTAGTCTGTGGCGATAATTTCCGTCATTGGCATATTTCATGCGTTAAATGGCGAAACATTGTTTCAATATATGATTTGATGCGGTTTCGTTAAGTAGTTAACCACATAAAGGGAGGTCATGGATGAGCGAACACGATGTGGAGAGCAGATGCGACACAGTTAAACAAAACGGCGATGTAAAACAAAATCGAGAGGACACAATCGGCGAGATACTCAGACAACGGGGTGTTTCACGGCGCGACTTTCTCAAGTTCTGTTCAGCCATGACGGCGGCGATGGCTTTACCGGCTTCTTTCGCTCCACGTGTGGCCCAGGCTCTTGATGAAGTCAAGCGGCCAACCCTGGTCTGGCTGGAGATGCAAAGCTGCACCGGCGATACAGAGGCGCTGCTCCGCTCGGCCAATCCTACCGTGGCCGAGATTGTGCTCGATATCCTCTCCGTAGATTATCATGAGACCATCATGGCTGCGGCCGGTCATCAGGCTGAAGAGGCGCTCGACAAAACAATCGCCGCCTACAAGGGCAAATATATCTGTGTCATCGAGGGATCCATCGCGATGAAAGACGGCGGTATCTACGGGAGTACCGGAGGCAAGTCGCACGTTGACCGTGCCCGCCAGGTCTGCGGCGGCGCATTGGCCACCATTGCCGTTGGAACCTGCGCCTCCTATGGCGGCATCGCTGCTGCGGTTCCGAACCCGACCGGTGCGGTGGGAGTGCAGGAGGCTGTTCCAGGCGTAACCGTCATCAATCTGCCGGGATGCCCGGTCAACGCAGATAACCTGACCGCCACCATCGTCCATTATCTTGTATTCGGAAAAATACCGGCTCTTGACAGTCATGGCCGCCCGCTCTTCGCCTATGGCAAGCGTATCCACGACAACTGCGAGCGCCGCCCGCATTTCGACGCAGGGCAGTACGTCGAGCAATGGGGCGATGAAGGGCACCGTAAAGGGTTCTGTCTCTACAAGATGGGTTGCAAGGGACCGGCCACATTCCACAATTGCCCCACCCAGCGTTACAATGAAAAGACCAGCTGGCCGGTGGGGGCGGGCCATCCCTGCGCCGGCTGCGCCGAGCCGCAGTTCTGGGACGCCATGGGCCCGATGTACAAGCGTCTGCCCAATGTTCCTGGCTTCGGAATCGAGCATACAGCGGACAAGATCGGGCTTGGTATGGCAATCGGGGTGGGTGCGGCGTTTGCGGCCCATGGCGTAATCAGTTCCCTGCGTAAAGACAAAGACCCTGCTGAAAAAACCAAGGAGGATTAAGATATGGCCAAGATAGTTGTAGACCCGATTACCAGGATTGAAGGGCATCTTCGCATCGAGGCCGAGGTGAGTGGCGGCAAGATAGTCGATGCCTGGAGTTCCGCTACCATGTTCCGCGGCATAGAGAAAATCCTCAAAGGGCGTGATCCCCGCGATGCCTGGTTCTGGACGCAGCGTTTCTGCGGAGTCTGTACCACCGTCCACTCCATCGCTTCCATCCGCGCTGTCGAGAACGCTCTGAAGATCAAGATTCCTCAAAATGCCGAACTGATCCGGAACATCATCATCGGCATACAGAACGTGCAGGATCACGTCATTCATTTCTACCACCTGCATGCTCTCGACTGGGTGGATATCACATCAGGCCTCAAGGCAGACCCGGCTAAAACCGCTGCCCTGGCCGCATCGATCTCGGATTGGCCAAATAACTCGGCTACCTATTTCAAGGGTGTACAGGACAAGGTCAAGGCATTTGTCGCCTCCGGGCGCCTCGGTCCCTTTGCCAACGCATACTGGGGACACCCGGCCTACAAGCTTCCGCCTGAAGCCAACCTGATGGCGACTGCCCATTATCTGGAAGCTCTGGAGTGGCAAAAAGACGTCATCAAGATCCACGCCATCCTCGGGAGCAAAAACCCGCATCCGCAGACCTTCCTGGTGGGGGGCATGTCGATTGCGATCGACCCGGATTCCCAGAATGCCCTCAATGCCGACAAGCTGATCGAAATCAAGCGTCTGCTCAAGAAGGCCCAGACTTTTGTTGAGAAGGTCTACATTCCGGACCTGCTGGCTGTCGCCTCCTTCTACAAGGATTGGGCCGCCATCGGCGGCGGTGTCGGCAACTATATGTGCTATGGAGAGTTCCCGGACGCCAACGGCAACATGTGGTTCCCCTCCGGAGCCATAATGAACAAGGATCTGTCCAAAGTTATAAAAGTCGACCAGGGCAAAATAGCCGAGTACGTTGACCATTCATGGTTTGAAAATTCAGCCGGGAGTGGAAAAGGTCTGCACCCTTACGATGGGGAGACTGAAGTTAAATATACCGGTCCCAAGCCGCCGTACGAACATCTTGACACCAATGCGAAATATTCGTTCGTAAAATCGCCCCGCTACGATGAAAAGGCGATGGAAGTAGGGCCCTTGGCCAGGGTGCTGGTAGCCTACGCATCCGGACACAAGGAGACCAAGGCGGTTGTGGATCTGGTGCTTGGCAAGCTGGGCGTCGGAGCCGCAGCGCTCTTCTCTACGCTGGGACGTACCGCCGCCCGCGGCATCGATTGCCTGCTGAACGCTCAGCAGACGCCCAAGTTTTTAGATGAATTGATCAACAATATATCGAAGGGCGACTACCGTATCCATTCCAATGAAAAGTGGGATCCATCAACCTGGCCGGCAGAGGCGAAGGGATATGGCATGCACGAGGCTCCGCGCGGAGGACTCGGACATTGGATCAAGATCAAGGATCAGAAGATCCTCAACTATCAGGCGGTCGTGCCATCAACCTGGAACGCCTCACCCCGCGATGCCAAGGGGCAGCGCGGACCATACGAGGCCGCTCTGGTCGGGACTCCGATTGCCGATCCCAATAAGCCGTTGGAGATTCTGCGTACCATTCACTCCTTTGACCCCTGTCTCGCCTGTGCTGTCCATGTTCTGGATGCAAACGGCAACGAAATGGTCAAGGTCAAGGTATCCTAGGGGGGAGCGACAATGAGCGAACCATTAGTGTTTAAAAGATATTACGTATGGCAGCTGCCGGTCCGCATCTGTCACTGGGTCAACGCACTGTCGATTCTGCTGTTGTCGATTACCGGCTTTCTGATCGGATATCCGGTTATTGCCGGAAGTTCGCCGGACGCCTATGTGATGGGCTGGGTCCGCTTCGTACATTTTGTGGCCGGTTATGCTCTTCTGATCAGCGTTATATCGCGCCTCCTCTGGTCTTTGAACGATCACTGCTTCTCGGGGTGGCGCGAATATTTCCCCTTCCTCACCAGAGAGGGGTGGAAGAATATCCTGGTGATGCTGAAATTCTATTTCTTCATCGACAGAAAGACACCGGATGCGGTTGGGCATAATCCGCTGGCGGTAACGGCGTATGTGGGGCTCTTCCTGATCTTCTTCGGGATGTTTGCAAGCGGATTTGCGCTCTACGCCGAGCATGCGCCGGGAGGCGCCATGCACGGCATGTTGAAGCCGGTTTATCTTCTTATGTCCACGCAGACGATGCGCCTGTATCATCACCTGGGAATGTGGTTTATCATCTGCTATGTCATCAACCATATCTACAGCGTCTGGCTTTTGGACGTAAAGGAAAAGGGTGGAGAGATAACCAGCATTTTCAGCGGTTACAAATATACCACCAAGTTACATGTCTTCTCAGAAGGGAAAGAGTGTGACGAAAACGGCTGTTTCATCAAGACAAAGAAATAGCCGGGTTTTACTGAGGAGTTACGATTACTGATGACGGGGTGGGCAACCACCCCGTTTTTTTGTGTTTTTAAGAGTGTGTGGCGATAACGGGGCTGAGGCTGACCGGGCGGTCATTTCGGCCCGGTCATGCCGATAGTTGGTGGGCGTATCAAAAGCCGGTGACGAGGAAATCAATGGCAGCTATGATTTCGTTACGATGTTCCTTGAGGGAACATACCTTATCTCCAAGGCTAGTTACCGCAACTCCGGCCAACTCAGCCGTTGACATTATGACAGTGACCCGTTTTACGGAAAATTGGATGTTCAGATGTTTGGCGGCTTTGCCCATGGCAGAGACTGTATAGAGAGGAATAACTACGCGTGTTGTCAAGTTGTTCAAGAGGTCTGTCTGTATGTCTAATAAAAAGGGAATGGTTCGTTTTGTTGCAGGGTTTGGGTTTGCGTACACATCAAACTGGGCCATCAGAATTGCCTCAAACCGTCACTGAAAACTCCACGAGCTTCAATGCGTCTATTATATTCTTCAATAGCCTCTTGATTTTCCATTTGCCATTCTCGCCGTTTCTGGTCTCGTAATATCTCCGTGAGGCGCAGCTCTAAAGTCTGTGATAAATTAACATGATGTTCTTTGGCTTGCCGGAGAAGGTCACTGTTAATACTCAAATTAGTTGGTTTTTTTTGTGCATTTGGGTTGAAAAAATTAAGCTGCATAATGTACTCCTTATACGCATTTTATATGCGCATAATTTACGTCCTTCTAGAGAATAGTGCAAGAAATATTTGAGTTCTAATCTTCAATCCAACGGTAGCGCGGCGCACCGGCGGAGCGAAGCGGAGACCGTGTGCCGCCGAGTGGTTGAGCATCTTCTCTACAAATTCACTTATTTATTTGACAATGTGTAGCCACGGGGCTACAGTATGCTCATGGTAGAAATTCGCAAAACCGACCTGTTTGCCAAATGGATTGATAACCTTCGCGACGTTCAGGCAAAGGCTCGCGTCCTCGTAAGAATTGAGCGTCTTGCCTCCGGGAACGCGGGGGACGTCAAGCCAGTCGGTGAAGGTATTTCGGAAATGCGGATCGACTACGGCCCCGGTTACCGGGTGTACTTCACAAAACGCGGCAACGAATTGATTATTCTTTTGGCCGGTGGCGACAAGAGTAGTCAAACCGCTGATATCAAGGTTGCAATACGCCTTGCCAGCAATCTTTAGGAGTTGAAAATGCCAAAAACCGCTACTAGTCGCTATGATGTCGCTGAACACCTCCGAACTCCGGAGGAAATGGCAGCCTATCTTGAAGCAAGCCTCGAAGAGGCTAATGGCGATGCGGCTTTCATCGCCAAGGCGCTCGGTGACATTGCCCGCGCCAAAGGGATGTCTCAAGTCGCGCGTGATGCCGGTCTTTCTCGCGAAAGTCTTTATAAGGCGCTTTCTGGTGAACGAATTCCTGGCTTCGATACGATCCTCAAAATCGTTGCGGCACTTGGACTCAAACTGCACGCAGAAGCCGCACGATAACCCGTCCATTCGCATTTTTTTGTCATTTGGTCGAAATAGATGTACTTTGCTCTTTCATCAATTTTGCCAAGCTGATCATCTTTCTGAATTCGGTAGCATAAGTTTCAGGCACTCCGACATCTTTGCAGAAGGTGACTGCATCAAGACCTTTGAGCTTTTCTGCGTTTACAAGGACTTGATAATGAAACATGGCAATTTTCTGGCCTCCGTTTGCAGCTTCTCGAATCCATTTTTGCAATTTCGTCAATCATGACTCCTCCGTTCCTCCGACCGAAGGTCGGGGGAACGGAGGAGAGCACAGCGGGTTCACCGCTGCTGCGCTTTGTTGGACATTTTCTGCAGTTTCTACTTGAATTCAGTGCGAGAATTTCGATAAGTGGCAGGTTTCAGAGAGATTATTGAAAATAGCTTTTAACTGCCTCGACAAAACGTGATGCCTTATCGATCTCTTCTTTTACCTGTTCTTCTGACATGGTTGGTCGAACCTTATAGTCAGATGATTGTCGCAGTTCAAATGCCTTGTGAAGATCTTTTGACAACTCTCGTGGAAAGATTCCTTTCATGACATACTAGGTGTCGAACAGGCTGATAATTCCTGAGTGCTTGGTGGGAGCCTTGCCAATGTCCTGCAACAGGGCAAGCGTTGCATAAAACATGGCATAGTAACAACGATTGACAATACTTTGCGGGCTTCGCCCCCCAGCATTCAGGTAAATTGCATCGTCCAAGGCGATCTGAGCTTGTTCAAGCCGATAGCCGATTATTTTGTTTTTGTCTTCCTGCTTCACAGAAACACTCCTTCGGCTCTGATGTTGGCAGCAAGCAGTGATTGGCTCTCAATGCCTTCCCATTCTGACCTTGAATAAGATACCGGCACAACTACAATGCCGCTCCCGAAACCAGACTCCCAGGCGCAATCGCTGATGTAATCCGCAGTAGTCGAATCCAGTTGATCTACCACCACCAAAACATCCATGTCGGAATAACGTCCAGCATCTCCCCTGGCTCGTGAACCGAAAAGAGCGAATGTGTTCAAATGCACCCTTTGCTCCAGCATCTGCTTGAATGTTGCAAGTATGTGTTTCTCTTTAGGTTTCATGGAGTCACTATAACATATTTTATTGTTTGAACAAGACTCATTAATATGGTTCGCAATCAAAGTATTTTGTTGACTATGCATTCACATAAGCAACCGGATTCTGAGCCTTTGCAGGCAGATACTTTTTCACAGACCGGTCAACGTATTTATCCCGGATTTCTTTCGATGCAATTTGCCCAAGGAATTCCCGACGTCCGGCAAGACAGCGAGACAAGGGGTCAGGTCTCAACAATCAACATATTTGGTTAAGTTGTCAGATGTTGAGACCTGACCCCTCTACTTGACCTTAGCTCGTGTGGCGATAACGGGGCTGGGACTGACGGCCTTCGGCCGGTCGTGCCGCTGGTTGGCTCAACTCCCCTTGTCGTCTCTAATATTGAGCTTCACGCGAATAAACGGGGCCCAGCATGTAATTCATTAACTATGTTGTAGTTTTCTGTACAAATCATTCGGAATTCTTCAGAAATCCGGATGTCGGATTTTGTTTGATTCCAGAATTGACTGGCACTTTCAAGCGCTGAGGACCATTCGTTAGAAGCTCCTGGAACAACCGCAGGTACTGTGAGAGGGCGCGATGGGACAGCCCCATCCACCGGCTTATAGACCATTGGCAGCAGATCATAGGCTGGAGCAAGTCTATATTGGCTGCGACCATCAAGCATAATTAACGAGACATTGCCAAAGTGCTGATCATTGTTGCCGATCATGTTGCTAAAAACCGATAGCCACCTGAGAGAACCAGCGTCCTCTTGTGACAATCTGCCATCGTTTGCCATTCTGTTTGC
The DNA here is from genome assembly GCA_028712665.1 of Desulfuromonadaceae bacterium. Taxonomy (GTDB): domain Bacteria; phylum Desulfobacterota; class Desulfuromonadia; order Geobacterales; family Pseudopelobacteraceae; genus JACRCG01. Next base: position 666 of record JAQTRC010000074.1, on the reverse strand, counting down.
GGCATTAACCCAGTTATCCTGAAACCCATAAAATTCATTGTCAATTGCCCGCAATGAAATAATGGGCAGGCGCCCCAGGAGCCCGGTTCTGTCGAAGCGAACAACCTCCAGAAATACCCGGCCTCCCGCTTCGATTATGGCGCTTTTGGCTGCGCAGATACCGGAGTTTTGTGCTACTTCCAGAGCATGATGTTCGCAGATAAGGAGATCGGCCCAACGCCTCCCTTCGTTTGTGTTGACAGGCGGAGAAAATTTAACCAGTACGTTTCTGACTTCTCCTGAGCGCTCGACAATGGTGGTAAATTTTGGCTGCTCTCCACCCGCTGATGAACCTGCCGGTTGGCCGTCTACGGCCTCCTGGGCAAGCCGCGGATATGCATCGGCAATGCCATTCTCCCGGATTGGCAGGGGTAACTCGCGTACCATGCGAAAGTATCTCTCAATGGATTCATGGCCGATGACCAGATTTCCCATGGTATCCTCACCTCTGCGCGCCAGAGCGGTCAAAACGTGATCTTCATTCCAGTCAACACTGCGAGAAGGCAGCCCCAATTCATCGTGTAATTGACGAACAAAAGCGCGGCCTACAAAACCTTCCGGGTGAAGGTCGGCAATGAACCAGGGAAGGCTTCGGAATAGTTGCTCACGAGCATTCAGAGGGGTCCA
>JAQTRC010000174.1 GCA_028712665.1 Desulfuromonadaceae bacterium | reverse complement strand
CCAGATCGCAATAGCCCTGGCAGGCGCTTTCGAATGCGGCGTCAACGACCTGCCGCTCTCGATGATCCTCTCCTGGTACGAGCAGAAAGCGGTTGTCATCCTGCTGACCCTGTTCAGTCTGGGCATCAAGAATATCAAGCTTGGCCCTTCACTACCGGCCTTCATCACCCCCAACGTACTCAACTTCCTGGTTGAGAACTTCAACATCGCTCCGATCACCACGGTCGAGGCGGATATGAAGGCGATTCTGGGGTAGGAACCAGCCGTAATAAGCAAAAAATGAAACAGGCGCAGGGCTAAGGCTCTGCGCCTGTTTTTGTTTTATCATCAAGGTGTGAAGGAGTTTGTGAGACATTTTTGGGATTATTCTGCAAATTCGATGGAGCCGTTCAGAGATATAAACTTCGCATCAATTTTTTTACTAAAAACGGGTCGATGTTTACGAGAGTATACCCATTGTCAAAATATAAAGAGTACAATGATTTATCGATCTCTTCGAGGGACTCATCCCCATTCAATTGTACCGTTCCAATAACTTCAGTCTGAAACAGGGTGATAAAAGAGACTAAAAAAGGGATGCCTTCAATAATGGAGTCCCAAAGTATTTTATTTTTAAATTTGGAATATGGTGCTTTAAAAAAAGGAATCTCTATTTGAGTGTGATCTAGAAAATATGACTTATAACTACATTTTTTACAGATAATGTTCACCTTTTCTCCAAGAAACAGGTGGTTTTGAAAGGTTATTATCGTATCCGGTCTTTGCACTGCGCGCCCCTCAGGAAAAAACAGCATGGGCCGGCTATAAGCGGAATTCAGTCTTCGCCGCCACTCCTCTCTCCCATCTTTTGTATCCAGGGCTATTCCATCCTCCATGGACCGGCTGCAAAGCCCCGAGTCAATGAGAAGTTTTCCGAAAAAGGATGATTTGGCTGCCGCCAGGAAGGTTGAGTCGCCTTGGTGCAAGTTGGCCAGCAGTATCGCATCAAAACGGCTGTTATGGTTGGATACGATGACCGTACAGCGGTCACGGTTTCCTGAATCGGTGCTGCTTGCACGCTCTTTATCTTTTGATCGTATAACGACACCCAGACAGACAAAAAAGATAATTCCGACAATTTTCGGATAATTGTCTAAATTAATGGACAAATATTTTTTCAATACGATACCGGTCCCAAAGATAACAAACAGGGACAGCAACCGCAGGATTGCCATGGGGAGTATGATCGGAAGGGCAAGAGAAAAAAGTATGGCCGTGCTCGCCTTGTCAAACAGATTGAATCGCTTGAATTGCAACAGATACTCTATCCCCAATGGGGTGATCTTCCCATTCTGAACAAAGTCGTCATCGGAGAACGTTGGAGCGGAGGTCATTAGCGACATGACGGATCAAGTCCTTGTAATATCCTGGCCGGCATATTTGTTGTTAAAAAATCGACGCCTATATCCTTGTATTTTAAAGCATTCTCTAACGTATCGTCCTTGCTGTAGCTCCAGATAGCTGCTTTTAACCCCTTGCCATGAATTTTTTCCACCCACTCTTTCGTAATAACGGGTGAATTTTCCATATCAAGCCCATCGATGCCGTTTTTATGAGCCTCCCGGATATACATCTCCAGCTCAACCTCGTTTCTTACATCAGGCCATTTACCGGGGAACTCGGCGAAAGACGTAAGGTAATAGGCGTTGTAACGGGGGACTCTTTTTTTAAGCCTGTTCAGAAAATCATGATCAAAGCAGATGAAGGTGATTTTTTCCGGCGAGATCTTTTCCTTCTCCAGGAGGTTTTCAAGGTCGTCAATCACGCGCGGATCGGCGCCACGGTTGGTATCCCCGCTTTTTACTTCAATATAGAGGTGGTTGCCGTCAGGGATGGCGCGAAGCACATCTTCCAAAAGGGGAATTTTGACCCCTTTCCATTTCTCGCCTTTCCAGCTCCCGACATCAAGTTTATTTAGATCATTCCAGTCGGTATGTTCCACCAAAAGATCGACTCCATCCAGAGCCGTTCGTTTTGTAGAATCGTCGTGCATCAATACCAGCTTTCCGTCATCTGTGCGGATGATATCGCATTCTGCAGCATAGGCCCCTTGCTCCCACGCAAGTTTCATAGATTGAAGCGTATTCTCGGGAGCATCCTCCGAAGCTCCCCTGTGTCCGACTATTTTCATATTATCCGCCTATTATAGCTCTGTTGAGAACCGTTCCAAATTACAAACCTAAGGCCATTTTTGCTCCCAGCACTCCCCCTAGTACTATAAACAACGCCCGCACAAAAGATTCTCCCTTCCGTCGTCCAATCCGCGAGCCGATATACGCTCCAAGTATTGAGCCAACCGTTGAAGGAAGCATGAGGCTGCTATCGGAAAGGCCAGCTGCACAGTAGATGGATACGGCGAAGCAGTTCCAGAAAAACGCTATGACGTAATAGGAGCCAAGGGCGTCAAGAAGCGGCATCCCACGACTCTTAGAGAGCATCATCGAGGTGAAAAGACCGTTACCGGATCCAAAGAATGATTCATAAGCCCCAAGAGGGAACGCTAAAAGCCCCGTAAAGCGACGCGAGAGAAGAGGCGTGGTTTCGGTGCGGCCAAGAGTAGGATTTAATGCAACTACTACGACCAATAAAATGATAATCATGCCGATCACGCGCTGAAGGATATGTACGTCCACACCTCGTACAATGTGGGTGCCGATATATGCGCCTGCGACTCCCCAGAAGATCATGAGCCTGATCAGAGTCCAGTCGACGGTTCTCCCTTTCAGGTAATTGCGAGCCGCAATCAAGGTCCATGCCGCACCGTTCAGCTGATTGGATGCAATCGCTACCGGGAGGGGAAAACCGAGGGAGATCCAGACTGGAGTTGTCAGCATAGACGCGCCGGCGCCACTCATGGAACTGAGCAGTGACGCCAGGAACGCGACCGCCAATACGATGAGGGACGAAGCAGGTATGCCCATGATCATTTCATGCGATGTTATGTTTGTGAACTCCATCAGCTACAGTCTGAGATTGCATATTCATTAGTAATCGGGCGAATGTTACTTTTGAGCCAACTTTTCTTTCGTTTGCCTGCCATAACCTGCCTCGCTCCAACGCGAATAGACGTAATCCCGCCAATTCAGAAACAGATGAGAGCGGACGCAATATAGCATGTAACTTTGTTGTCACCAATTAAACTTATTGTGGAATAGAAAAACCAATGCCTGAATTCAGCTGAGTTAATGCTCGAAATATTGGTTGAAGTACGAAAGCATGCGTAGAATATAATTTACGGCGGACTAACCTAAGGGAGGTTAGAGGGTCCGGCTTCCAGGTTGCCAGGTTACGGATATTAACGCGTCATTGAGCGGACCGGCTAAATTGGCGGCATGATGCATTTTGACGGGACATTCGGAATGAAACAACTCCGGTGGAGATTCCATCGGTTTTATTGTGTTAGTGGAGCAACTGCTACCAGAGTAGTTCGCGTTCCGAGACGTATTCTCTCATTTCGTTGCTGATCGGATCCCGGAATCTGACAGATTTGGCAACAAGCTGGAGCGGGGCGCCGAGGTTGTCATCACTTTCCGGCTGCAGCTCCGGATAATACCTGTCGTTTTGTATCCCGAACCCGAGTCCGCTCATATGGATACGCAACTGATGGGTTTTGCCGGTATGCGGGTGCAAGGTAAAGCGGGCTCTCTCTCCCTTTACCTCCACCAGATCTATGGTGGACC
>JAQTRC010000073.1 GCA_028712665.1 Desulfuromonadaceae bacterium | reverse complement strand
ACCGGGTGCCCCTTTTCCGACAGATGCACACGTATCTGGTGCTTTCTGCCGGTAAGGAGATGTATTTCCAACAGGCTGACCCCTTTTGTCTCTTTTCGTACAAAATATTCAGTACTGGATAATTTCCCCTGCGCCGGGTCAGCGGTAGAATAGACCGAAAAGGCGCTGTTCTCGGCCAGGTAACTGCTGATCAAACCCTCTTTCGGTGAAGGCGATCCATGAACTACCGCCAGATAGCTCTTGTCTGTATCCTCCCAATGCCCTTGCAAAAAGATCTTTGCCTGTTCGCTCTTCGCAAATACCAGAATGCCGGAGGTCTCCTTATCCAGACGATGGACAATATAGATCCTGTTTCTGGAGCGGGGATCCCCCTTGCGAACATAGTCGTTCAGGATCTTGTGAACCGTTCTGGTTTTGTCCCTGTCGGTACCCATGGTCAGAAGGCCACACGGTTTTTCAACCACCACAACATCTTTGTCTTCATAAATAATTGAAATCCCGGTGGGTTTGCGCTTATTGGCGTATCTATCCGTTGCAGAGACTCTGCCCTTTTCCCTGGTCATAAAACTTCTTGCCGCGTTTCCTGTTCCCTGTCAGGAAAGGTGTTTATTCCGGCATCCACGCCAATCATCCTGTATATCTCCACTTCATCCCACGGTTCATCAAGAATTCCATCCTGGATTGCCCAGCTTCTGCCACGCACGGTGCGCTCCTGACCCGGCATTCTAAAGGGTGTGGAACCGTCCATTCTTGAAAAATATCTCCCTCCCGGCTGAAATTCGGTGTTTATCTCCTGCATCAGCCGTTTGCCGCGCAGATAGTCGAAACCATACTTCTCGTAACGGATGGCATTATCGTAGGAAAGCGGCTCCGCCACTATCATCGCAATACCCATCGCGTCAGTAAACCGTTCCAGCAGGGGGAAAAAATCGGCAAACATCTGCATCCCCCTGCGTGTCTGGTTTGGAAACAGCCCGGCCCTCATGGCACGCAACTCCTCCGGGATATTGCGGCCGTGTGAGGCAAACCAGTTGATTGCGCCATGCTCGTCTACATCAACTTCAAAGCGGGGAGCTGAGGGATCGCAGATGATGCAAAAACTAAGCTCCAACTGCTGAAACTGGGTATCGGCCAGCTCAAGAAAAAATACAACGTCCTTCTCCTCAACGTTTTTCCGCGCCTCTATGCGCATCAACGGTAACCCATGAGGAGCAATCATGTTCACCAGACGCTCCCCGGCGCGGTTGCAGAGCGTATTGTCGGCAAGGAGAAGAATTTCACGCAGGCGCTGCGGCAGCAGGCATGAGTAAATCCGCTCTTTTTCAGCCTGCTTCAGCCGGTTTATTTCCAGAAGCGAGCGGAGCGGGTGACCGGCGGCGTCCAGCAGCTGGCTATTGTCCTTTAGTCGCGCCATGGCTTCCGATTATACCAGGAAAAATTGATTTTCTGATACAGGCGATGCTTTTTTCCACCGCATCCAGCGCCAGTTTGCGTTCAGCCTCTTCCGCCCAGTGCATGGCGTCCAGAAGAACCCGGTGCGGATAACCGAGCGGTTCTATCTTTGCTATGAACGACGGCGGCAGGCGAGGGTTCAGTTCTACACCGTTCATTATGGACCAGGCCAGCGTCCAGGCTCTTGCCGTGTTCATAAGGTCATAGCCCCCTCCCCCAAGTGCCACCAGAGGAATTTTTAAATCCCTTATTTTGCAGATAATATCACCGTAACTGTGGGTAGTGATCTCCAAGCGGGTCAGTGGATCTGTACGAAAGGTGTCGGCCCCTATCTGGGCGACTATGATATCCGGTTTGAAGGCAACTATAAGCGGATAAGCTGCTTCATCGAAAGCCTTCATGTAGATGGCGTCGTCGCTGCAGGCCAAAAGCGGTATGTTGACGGAATAACCCTTGCCGGTTCCCTCGCCGGTTTCATCTTCGAATCCGGTGCCGGGGAAAAAATAGATGCCGCTCTCGTGCAGAGAGATGGTCAATACCTGATCCGTGTCGTAGAAGGCCTCCTGGACACCATCGCCATGATGGGCGTCGATATCCAGGTAGAGCACCCTTCTCCCGCGCGTCAACAACCAGTTTATAGCGATCACCGCGTCATTTATGTAGGAAAATCCGGATGCCTTGGCAGGGTGGGCATGGTGCCATCCCCCGGCCAGGTTGAATGCTACGTCGAACCCTTCTTCCACCATGCGGACCGCCTCGAAGGTCGCACCCGCTCCCAACGCAGCGCAGTCATAAAGTCCCTTGAAGACCGGGCATTCGGCATCTCCAAGACCAAAGCGGAAATCGGCACGAGGCTCATCCGAGGCGCTGAACTCCTTGAGACGGTCGATATACGCCCGGTCATGAAACGTCAAAACCAGATCGTCATCAATCGGCAGGCAGTTGCGGATCACCATGCCGGGCAGGTCCAGAAGTCCGTAGGAGTCCATCAGATCGAAGGCCAGACGGTTGCGCTGCAGCTTGAATGGATGATCGTCCCCGTAATTGAAATTGCCGAAAAGCGGCGAATATATCAGGGCGGTACGGCAGCGGTGCATGAGAGCCTCTTTCAAAACTTTTGCGGGGCAAATCTGCTCTGTTTCCGCATGATGCACTATTTAGAAATTCTCGTCTATGGAGAAAACCGATCAGATTCGGTATATTTTGACATAGTAATCTCGCCGGCAGAAAAATATAGGGGGATTCCGTTACGGATTCCCCCTATATCAGTTTCGTATTTTGTTGAACGGATCAAATCACTCTTCAGCCGCAAAGCTCTCCCGTTCATCATCCGAAAACATCCGGTCAATATCCATGATGATCAGCAGACGCTCTGCATGGTTGAAAACGCCGGTGATGAACTCCTGTCCAATACCGCCGGACATCACCATCGACGGTGGCGGCTGGATCTCGCTGCTGTGGATGCGAATGACCTCCGAGACGGCATCCACGATAAATCCTGTCAAACTGCCAACTACGTCCATTATGATGATTCGGGTCTGGCTGCTGTTTTCGCTCTCCATCAACCCGAAACGCTTCCGCATCGATATTATCGGTATCACCTTGCCGCGCAGATTGACGATCCCCTCAACGTGCATAGGTGTATTCGGCATCTTCGTGATGGTCGGCATACGGATAATCTCGCGTACCTTGAGGACTTCAACGCCGTATTCTTCATCGGCCAGCATGAAGCTGACCAGTTGGATCAGCTCGTCGTTCTTTGAAGTATCGCCTACTTTTACCAGTGCGTGTGTGGACATGGTTGTCTCCTTTTATTAGAGGGCAGAATACGGGGGACAGGGGGAGGATAATCGAGGACCTTTGCTTCCGCCCTCTTTTGTATCCTACACACTGTAGCCTGTTTTAGAGTTTAAACTGCCGCACCAACCGCTGCAACTCTTCGGCGTTGCCGTTCAACATTGCAGCTGCCGTGGCTGATTCTTGCGCGCCTTTCGATGTCTGCATAACAACTTCGGTTATCTGATGCATGTTGCTGGATATTTCGCTGGTCGTGGCGGTCTGTTCTTCCGCAGCGGTAGCAATCTGGTTGACCTGCATGGCTACCGCGTTCACCTGCTCCAGGATATCGCGTAACGCATCCCCCGATTTTGCCGCTTCCTCCGTTCCGGCTTCCACCTGCTGAACGCCCTGCTCCATAGCGGCAACGGCCCCCTTCGTCTCCCTCTGGATAGCCTTGATCATCTCTCCGATCTCTTTGGTGGCGCGAGTGGTTCGCTCTGCCAGGGCGCGCACTTCGTCGGCGACAACCGCAAAGCCTCTCCCCTGTTCACCGGCGCGGGCGGCTTCGATGGCGGCATTAAGCGCCAGCAGGTTGGTCTGGTCTGCTATGTCCTCGATCGTTCCGATAATGGCGCCAATCTGGTCGGAACGCGCTCCGAGGCTTTCCACCGTCTTGGCCGACTCCTGAACCCGCTCGGCAATCTGGCTCATGACAGCCACCGTTCTCTCAACAACTTCAGCGCCATTGCTGGCCGATTGGGAAGCACGCTGCGCCCCTTCGGACGCCATCTGGCAGTTCTGGGCTATGTCGCCGGAGGTGGCCGACATCTCCTCACCGGCAGTGGCGACCGTTGTAGTTTGAGCAACTACCTCTTCCGCGCCTGTCGCGATCCTTTCGGCAGTCGAATTTACCTGTGATGCCGCCACAGAAACCTGGGTGGCGGATTCGGCTACTTTCTGGATCGCCTTTGCAAATGAGTCGGCCATAGCATCAAACGACTGGCCGATGACCCCGAATTCATCCCTGGTCGTAAGGCGCACGCGCTGCGACAGATCGCCATGCGCCATCGCATCGCTGGCTTTTATCAACGCACCCGCGGCGCTTGTAATCGAGCGTATGATCAAAATTCCCAAAACGAGCGCAACCAGGATCGACACAACAATTGCGGCGATGACAATCGACAGGGTGATCTGATAATGCCTGACGGCATCACTATGGGCTTTTTTGGCCTCAAGCTTCTCATACTCCAGCAGTTTCTGCACCGATTCGTTGGCTGTCTTGAAGAGCGGATTTGTTTTTGTAATAGTCAATTCGGTGGCCTCAAGAAACTTGTTGGCCAGGATCGCTTCACGAACCGATTTCAGACCTTCGGTTGCAAACTTCTCCCGTTTTAACGTAAAATCATCCGCCATTTTCTTCTTTTCAGCAGAGGTGGGTTTGCTGACATATTCCTTCCATATCGCGGAGATCTCTTCGATGTTCTTGTCTACCGAATTGATGTGCTGCTCAAGTGCGTGATCATGCAGCTTGACGATCTCGGGCACGGTTGGGTTGTGCTGAAGCGCGAGTAGCAACTGGACCCGATTGTCACGCATAAGCGCCATGATCTGGCTGATCTGGGTACTATTCAGCATATTTTCTTTGTATATGGTTTCAAGTGAATCATTAGATGATTTCATCCCTGCAAGGCCGAGCACCGCGACAACAATAACTGTAACACAGGCAATCAGAAGATTAATGAGCAGCTTGGATTTGATGGTGAAATTCATTCGTGAACGCTCCCTTATTTATATAAATCACTTTCATTTCTTGTATATCACAACTGCGGAGAGCAATATTAATTATAATATGATCCTTGTCAATAAAATGTAACAGAGCGGCAAGAGTTGCCACTCAAATTTGTAAAATAATTCAGTTGCCACAGGAAAAGTCCGGTCACGAAACGAAGAAATTACGGGGTGGGGCGAAATTCGATTGGGGGAAGCGAGTCAACCTTTTCTGCCAAGGGAGTCGGCTACGAAGAACTCTTTGGCCTTTTCCACACTGTCAAACTGTTCGAAGGTTTTGCCGCTGAAACTTGAAATAATCATCATCGCAATCTGCTGCAGTCCGCTCAGGCCTACCACCGCCGACTTGATGACATGCGGCTCGTTCCCTTTAGCCAACAGTTTGAGCTTATCTACAAAAGCGGCATCAAAGTGGCTCCCTGTAGCGACTGTAACGGCGTAGACCGACTTTTTCGGCTGCGACTGCACCTGGCGGGCGCACTCCTCAATGAGGTCATATCTCTCGGACGGTTGGCAGTCAGAGAAGTCCAGCACAAAAATCTTTATTCCCTTGTATTCGATGAACTGAGCATGCTCCATCAAAATGCTCCTGATTACCTGAATTAGACATAAATACAAGAATTATGATCCTGACACTATTTGCAACTGCCTGATTTAATGGTGGAGCTGAACGGGATCGAACCGTCGACCTATGCGTTGCGAACGCATCGCTCTCCCAGCTGAGCTACAGCCCCACGTATCTGTTTCTCTCTAAACCGGTATTTCTCCTTCTTCCATCTCGTCGTCACCCTCATCATCGTCCTTTTCAGCCAGTCGGGCAACCGCCACGACCTTTTCATTCTCTTCCGTATTCATCAGAGTGACCCCCTGGGTATTGCGACCGATGACCGAAAAGCCGGAAACCGGTACCCTCAGGATCTTGCCCTGATCCGTGATGACCATCAGATCGTGATCGTCCGCAACCTGCATGACATTTACCACGGAACCGTTCCGTTCGGTAGTCTTTATCGTGATGATCCCCTTGCCGCCGCGCGATTGGTCACGATATTCGTCCAGGTCGGTCCGCTTGCCGAAGCCGTTTTCGCAGACAGTGAAGATAGTCGATCCGACCGCCGTATTGTCTACGATCTCCATGCCGATGACCCGATCATCCTTGGCAAGGTTCATACCGCGTACGCCACGGGTTACACGCCCCATGGGACGTACGTCCTCCTCGTTGAAACGGATCGCTTTGCCATGACGCGAAGCCAAAAAGATGTCCTTGCTCCCATCGGTCAGGGCCACCGAGATCAACCTGTCGCCGTCGTCCAGATTTACGGCGATAATGCCGCCGCTCCGAACGTTTGAATAATCCACCAGAGAGGTTTTTTTGACGACGCCGTTCTGGGTGGCCATGAAGAGGTAAGTGTTCTCGCTGAACTCCTTGACCGGCAGGATGGTGGTAATCATTTCCCCTTCCGAAACGTTGACCAGGTTGACGACCGCCTTCCCTTTGGTGGTGCGGCTACCCTCCGGAATCTCGTAGACCTTGAGCCAGTACATCCTTCCTGCATCGGTGAAGCAGAGGAGGTAGTCCTTGGTCGAAGCGATGAAGAGCTGTTCGACGAAATCCTCCTCTTTGGTCTTCATGCCGGTCTTCCCCTTGCCGCCACGACGCTGGGAGCGGTACAGGTCAACGGCGCTTCGCTTGATGTAGCCGGTGTGTGAGATCGTCACCACCATCTCTTCATCCTCGATGGTGTCCTCCAGCGAAATATCGGCGCTCTTGTCGGCGATTTCGGAACGGCGCTTGTCGCCGAATCGCTCCCTGATTTCGGTCAATTCAGCTACGATTATCTTGAGGATCTCCGTGTCTGAAGCCAAAATCTCCCGCAGACGGGCGATCAGCTTCATAATTTCTTCGTACTCGGAAATGATCTTGTCGCGCTCAAGGCCGGTCAGGCGTTGCAGGCGCATCTCAAGGATCGCCTGGGCCTGTATTTCGGAGAGCACTACCTGCTCCTCAAATCCGGCTGGTCGTGGAAGGTTCAGGCGCGTCAAAAATTCGGGATCGGCAAATTTGCCGTCCATCAACCCCTGCTTGGCCTCGGGTGGGGTTTTGGACTCCCGGATCATCTCAATCACGGCATCCAGCCAGTCCAGAGCGATCTTTAGACCTTCCAGGATATGGGCCCGGGCCAGCGCCTTCTTCAGCTCGAAGTTGGTACGGCGGGTCACGACCTCGCATCGATGCTCGACGAAACAGTCCATCATCTCGCGCAGTGTCAGTACTCTTGGACGATTGTGGACAATGGCCAGCATTATTATGCCGAATGAGACCTGCAGCTGTGACTGTTTGTAGAGCTGGTTGAGCAGAACCTCGGCATTTTCGTCCCGTTTGACTTCGATGACGATCCGCATCCCCTGCCGGTCTGATTCGTCGCGGATTTCGGTAATTCCCTCAACCTTCTTCTCCTTGACCAGTTCGGCAATCTTCTCGATCAGGCGGGCCTTGTTGACCTGATACGGGAGCTCGGTGACAACAATCGCCTGACGCTCTGAACGTTTGGAAGCCTCCACATGGGCTTTGGCGCGTATCTGGATAATACCGCGGCCGGTACTATAGGCATCCCTTATCCCCTGGCGGCCATAGATGGTTGCACCGGTAGGAAAGTCTGGGCCCGGAACCATTGCCAGCAGCTCCTCAAAGCTTATCTCCGGATTATCGATCACCGCGATGATGCCGTCAATCACCTCGCCCAGGTTGTGGGGCGGTATGTTTGTGGCCATCCCTACCGCAATACCTGTAGAGCCGTTGACCAGCAGGTTTGGAAACTTGGAGGGGAGCACCGTCGGCTCCTGCATCTCATCGTTGTAGTTGGAGACCATGTTGACCGTCTCTTTGTCCAGATCGGCCAGCAGTTCGTGTGAGAGCTGACGCAGACGAATTTCCGTATAACGCATGGCTGCCGGGCGGTCGCCGTCTACCGAGCCGAAGTTCCCCTGGCCATCTACCAGCATATAACGGAGGGAAAAGTCCTGGGCCATTCGTACGATGGTGTCGTAAGCGGCCGTATCGCCGTGGGGGTGATATTTACCAATCACATCACCGACAACGCGGGCCGATTTTTTATACGGCTTGTTGTAGTCGTTGCTCATGTCGTACATGGCGTACAGGCAGCGGCGGTGAACCGGTTTGAGCCCGTCGCGCACATCCGGCAGCGCCCGGCCGATGATAACCGACATGGCGTAGTCCATATAGGAGCGCTTCATCTCGTCTTCAATGTTTACCGATATCTTGTTTACTGGAATTTCTGCTGGGATATGCATTGGTACCTCGTAGATGCTATTCTCATCGAGACGACGAGAAATGTACTATAATTATCAGCATGTTAGATTACGGCTCTTTTTAGAAAACGAATTTGTGCACGAACTTATCCGTTTATTGGGGCCGACAGAAAATAACTCGTTAACGCGCTTTTCTTAATACGAAATTATGGTGACAGGCTTGGAATTTTTCTGCGAGATTACCCGGGAAAAATAGGCGTGGAGCATAACATAAATTCTCGGACAAGAAAACCATATTAATAGCAACAGAAAATAACTGTAAATCTGAGAGGTTACGCCAGCATGTTCATGCAATCATTATTGGATATGCATTTTTGAATGTAATAGAATTTGCCCTGGAAGCTGAGAGTTTTGAACCAGAATCTGTGAAAGGTTCTTTACAACGGCTAGTTCAGACGAAGCCCTGCTCGCGGGCGCATCCTACCAAGGCTGTGGCGGTGCGAATATTCAATTTACACATAATATTCCGGCGGTGCGTCTCGACTGTACGGGGGCTGATACAGAGTTCTTCGGCTATTTGACGGCTGGAGAGACCCCGCACGACAAAACGAAGCACCTCGACCTCCCGTTTTGTCAATTGTTCATTGCAGGGGCGGTTGAACAGTTCCGGATGGTCCTGAAACCTTCCCAGATACAGCTTGCCGGCAGCAACCTTGATTATGGCATCGGCAATCTCTTCGTAAGCAGCCTCTTTCAGCACGTAGCCGGATGCGCCGGCGTCAAGGGCGCGGCGCACGGCGTCTATCTCTTCTTTCATGGTGAGGATGATGCAGCGTGTGGCTCTACGAGCTGCGCAAACTTTCGAGACGACTTCAAGACCGTCCGGCCGGGGCATTGAGAGATCAAGCACTGCAACCTGGGGTTTCAACTCCTGGATGAGCTCCAACGCCTCCCTGCCGTTACTCGCCTCACCCAGAAGATTAAACCTGTCGTCGTCAGCCAGCAACCTCGCCATCCCCTGCCTGAATATCTTGTGGTCATCCGCAATGATGATGGTAATCATATCTTCTCCAGTATCACTGAAATTGCTGTGCCGGATGGAGATGAGGATATTTCGAGAGTCGCGCCGATCAAGTTGGCGCGTTCCCGCATGATACGAAGCCCCATGCCGTCATGATCCTGTTGCGCCATATTAATTCCGCAACCGTCATCGGAAATCAAAAGTCTCAATTCGTTGTCAGCACGGGTCAGGGTGACGGTAATCTGTTCTGCATCGGCATGGCGTGAGGCATTAGCTATCGCCTCCTGGGTAATACGATAGAAGTTGTCGCTGACCTCAAGAGGAAGAGAGGCGAAATCGCCATTAAAGACAAGATCAATCGGCACCCCCCGTCTGCCAAGCATCTCGCAGCGAACAGAAATCGCCCTGTCCAGCGTAATTTCGTTCAGATAGGAGGGGCGCAGCTGATGGGCAATATCCCTAAGCTCGGCGGCCACATCGGCGACTTCCCTTGCAAGTTGCGCAGCCAGCGGCTTCGGATCATCATACCCCCCCTTGCCGTCCGCCAGCATCTTCAGATGCAGACAAACCGCGTGCAGAGACTGGCCGGCTCCGTCATGTAGGTCTCGATAGAGGCGGGAGCGCTCCTCCACCTCAACGGCCCCCTTGATCCGTGCCTTCAATTCCTGAAGTTGGGACTGGTATCCGTCACTGATTCTGACGATCCGCTTCATCCGTTTTGTCAAGCGTGTGTGGGCATGGAACAACGAACAGAAATCGTCATACAGAGGGGAGGTCATTATCACTTCGTTGTTTAATAGTGGAAGCAGGCGGGCAATCAACGGATCATGCGGATCCGTTTCATCGGTACTGCCGGATCGTCCGCCAGATTGCGAAAGAAGCGAACCCTTAGTCCCTGAATCTCTTGATTTATCCATGGCTCCTCTTAGATTGCCGGCAGAGAGCACATCTGTTTTGACAGGCTGCGCCTGATAGTAACCAGCAGAATATTTATTCCGACACAACTCTGTTCCGCCCCGCCTTCTTGGCTGCATATAGCGAATTGTCCACCTCCTGGATCAACTGGTTAATGCTGTTCCCCGCCTTATACTCTCCGACGCCGAAGCTCATGGAAACCAGAATGTCCTGCTGCTCCCAGATAATCGGCGATTCGCTTACAGAACGGGCAATTTTTTCGGCTACAATGGCTGCATGCCGCAGATTGGTTTCCGGCAGCAGGAGCATGAATTCATCTCCTCCCCAGCGAGCAGGGATATCTTCGACTCTGCAGTTGCTGTTGATTCGGGCAGCGATCTCCCGCAAAACGCGGTCACCTGCCAGGTGTCCGAGGGAGTCGTTTATGGATTTAAATTGATCCACATCCGCCAGTATAATGGAAAATGTACTATTGTGCCGTTCGGAGCGGCTCTTTTCAATATCGAGACAATTGGCCATCTCCCAACGACCGGAGAGTCCGGTCAAGAGATCGGTTCGGGCCATAAGATCGAGACGCAGGTTGAAATCCATCAGTTGGGATTGATAGGTATCACTGATCAAGAGAATCTTGTCAAAGCGGCTTTGAAGCTTGGCATATCGGTTGATGATCTTTTCTATCTCGGGCGTCAGGGGGTTGCCGTCTGCTGCAACACGCTCCAGAAGCAAGCGCATTTCGCGTAATGACTCATCATCCCCACTTCTGCCGGATTTTTTCTGGCCGGCCTTCCCTCCTGCCGGAGCTGAAGCGGCCTGCTTTTGAACCGAAGCCCGCTCTCCCAGCTTGCCGTAGGCCGTTTTGACACAGTCGGGGCAGATACCGTGGCTGAACAGGATGTCCACATGTTTGGCAAAGTAGGTTTCAAGCCGTTCCCAGTAATCATCGCTTGTGTGAATTTTATGACAATACATGCAGATTGGGAGTGCGACCTCACGCAACTGTTGCATTTTGAGCAGAGAGCGCTCCAGCTGAATAGCCAGTTCCTTTGTCTGTAGCTGATAGGAGTCACTTATGAGGAGCGTTTTGTGCAATTTATTATGAAGTTTGCGGTAGCTTGCCGCCAGGGCCTGGTATTCGGCTACGAGATCCACTCCGGAGGCGGATGGATCGAGCAGCATTTGCTCAGCCCGCTTCAGGACGGCATCCTTCTTGGGCAACTTACTTCCTGATTCCGGTTTGCGGCTGCTCATTTTCCGAGTGCCACGATGTCAAAGGGAAATGAGACCTCTTCACGAAAATCCTCCGCCAGATCGTAGGAACGAGGGTTCTCACAATCATAGCGCCAGACGATGGCGGTCCTGACACCACGAGCATACGCCTCTTCCATGATGTCCATCAGGTCGAGAGTGCACTTTGTGCTGCTGCTGTTCATGTAGGTTATGGCGATGTCGAGTGTCAGTTCGCTGAGCTGCTGCAGGCTTGCCGTAAGCCACGAAATCACCGGCGCATAAAAATCGAAGGAATTTTCCGGGTATGATTCACCGACCAATCGCAGGGTGTTTGTTGCGGGGTCAAAACGGATAGACGGTGTCGATGCGGTTTGCTGAATGTCTAAAATATCCATATCAATCTCCGGACCCCGATAACGGGGATAAATACATTTACGAAATCATTTATAACTACTGGATGGTTTCCATCCGGAAACTCCGGATGAAAACTAGATGAATGCTGCAAGGCTGAAAAAACCATAGATGTCATCAATCTTGCGCACGGAACAGACCATTTTTGCAGACGAGCGTTTGGCGATTTCAAGGAAACCGAGCCCGGCGCCCAAGGCAGACGGCGCAGGTTCACGGCGCATCTGCTCGCGATATTGACGTTTCCGCTCCTCGGGCGTCAGATTGTTGATCTCCTCTATCCTCGTGCAGAGCGTATCGGCATCCGAGTTCAGTATGAAGTTTCCTGATGCCACGGTATAACCGTCCCCCCAGTGGGCTATGGTTATGATCGATGAATTGGCCTCACTCTGGGTGATTTCACGCAACGCCAGGTAGTTGCGTACGTTCTGGGCAAGTTCGATATAGACGGCAAAGACATCCAGTACCGCTGCCTTGGCGATCTCCTCGGCTGCCAGATGGTTACGCAGTGCAATCCCGATCTCTTCGATGATACTGTGAGAAAATGGTCCGTTGAAGCACATCATGATTCCCGATTCGGCAAAATCTTTTCTCAGATCGTATAAATCCATCTCGTCCCCTCTTGTCGCCGCCGTTCAGAAGCGGAAGCCGACCATTGTAATGTCGTCACGCTGTTTTCTGTCGCCTCGCCACTCCGCAATCGTCTGCTCGAACAGCTCGCCCTGCTTTCCTAACGGATGGTTCGCGTGTCGCAGCAGCATCTCCCTGAACCGTTCGCCGCCGAAACCGTACCCCTTTTCGCCACCCCCTTCATCCAGAAAACCATCGGTTGTCGCATAGTAGTGAATTCCGGCTTCAATGTCCAGAGTATGGTTGGTGTAGACAAACGCTAGATCGCTGCCGCTGTATCCTACTCTTTGGCGGTCCCCCTTGAACTCAAGCAGCTTACCCTCTGCAAGCGCATACAGGGAAAGGCCCGCGCCGGCAAAAGTCACTGTGCGCTGGTTAGGATCGATGCAGCAGAGGGCGATATCGAGCCCTGCATCCACCAGACTTTCGTTACTCTTCCGTAGTTGCAGGGTCTCCTGCAGAGCCCTGTTCATCTCGGCCAGGATGAGGCCGGGATCGAAGTTGCAGATGGTGTCCACAATCTGATTCAGCAGAGAGTTGACCGTCATGGTCATGAAAGCGCCAGGAACACCATGTCCGGTGCAGTCAATTACAGCCAGAAGAAAACGCCCCTCGAATTCACGAAGCCAGTAGAGGTCCCCCCCTACGATATCGCTGGGGCGATAGAGCGTAAACCATTGGGCAAACAACCTGTCAAAGCGCGCCTTGCCCGGCAAAATTGAGTCCTGGATGACTCGGGCGTACTGCAGGCTTTCCGTGATACGCCTCTGGGACTCTTCCAGGCTGGCGTTGGCAAGGGTCAGCTCTACCGTTCGCAGACGTACGTTCTCTTCCAAGTCAGCGGTATGGTTGAGTATTGTTGTCGTCATCGCGTTGAAGCTTTTCTTCAAGGTACCGATCTCGTCGTTACGGGATACCGGCAGAGTTATATCGTAACTCCCCTCTGCTACCTGATGCGCGGCGGCAGTGAGCAGGGTGAGCGGAGCCAGCACCATCCGGTTCATCTGGTAACCGATCACGATGATGACAACCAGGAGCGACAGGACACTGACCAGAATGATCGGAAGGAAGGTTCCGGAACGTAATACATGCGAAACATCGACCAGCACTATGTTGTACCAACCGATATCACGCATGAAAGATACTGCGGCAAGGGCATGCTTTCCGTTGATTTCAAGGGGGAAAGCAGCAACCGCCTGCTTTCCGGCAGACAAGGACTCCAGCGCCAGTTTAAGCTGTTCGGCACCGGCAGGGTCACGCAGCAGTGAGTAAATAGTACTCTTTTTACTTTCGTCGCGCCCCAGCGCGTTTCGTTCCACCAATGCATGGTCTTCATGGGCCTGAATCACCCCCCGGCTATCGACTAGTATTGTGGAAATTCCCTTCTCTTCCGAGTGGACGATAGCGTTCAGAAACTCGGTCAGATCGATCCCGCTACCGCAAATACCGATTTTGTCCCCCCTCATGTCGCGCATAACCACGTTGATCCATATCTTGATCTGGCGGATGGCTACGTTGTAATCCAGATTGAGGGCAAAGGTGTCCACTTTTTTAATGGTTTCAAAGTACCATTTGTCCGAGGGATTATCAGGCTTTAGCAGCACCATCCTGGGCTGGCCCGGTTTGGTCGTCCGGTTGGCAACATAATAGCGGTGGCTGGAGTCCAGTGCGATGAAATAGCTGCGGTCACGGAATAGGCGCCGGTAGCTTTCCAATTGCTCGAAAGCCGTTATTTGCGGGAGCGGGGCGTCACCGGCCAATGCCCAATTCCTGAGGGTGCTGTCATCGGCCATTTTTTGCGCCAACACCACTTCACGTTCGATGACGGAGAGTATCTTGTTCTTGTCGCTAAGTGCCTGTTTTGTGGCAATCCGGAGGGCAAAGTCGTTTATGATACTACCTGTCATGCCTGAGAAGACAAAGAGCACGATAAGAGTGGCGGCAATAAAAACGATCGAGATTGTGAGAATGAATTTTGTTCTGAGAGCAAAACGGTTCACGGAGGTTCTTCCAGTCTGTTTTCAAATTTAACCGGTCAGTTCTTGACGATTGAAGATAAAAGTTTATAAATTCTATGGCAAGCGGAATCAATTGGGAATTTTTGATTCATCTTTATTCCGGCACCAGACCCTCCTTGAGCCGCTGTATGATTTCAACCTGCCGCTGGTAGATGTAGTGGCCGATAATAGTGTCACTCTTCCTGTCCGGGCTCATCTGAAAGATACAGATATGTCCGTTGTTCCCGTGCTTGATCGCCCTGACAAAAGATCCGGGAACAACCATACTGTTGCCATCAAGCGTAAAATTCAACAACCCGGTCTGGTCGGTATTCGTGGCCGGGAGAAGCTCTGATATAAATGAAATGCCGAGTCCGGATATATCCAGCATTTTCCCTTCGATATTGACGTTCTCGTAGGAAAATTTCACCGGCAGCAGACCATGCACCGCTACTCGGACCGCTTCCCTCCTTTCGGCCCGGATCTGCGCATAGGCGAAGTTGTGCAGGATAGCGGTCTTCTTGTTTACGTTGACATAGGCGGCATAGCAATGCACCCCCAACTCATTGTGAAAGTGCTTGCTTTTAATGAGAGTGCTATTGTCCTGTTTAATAACCAGCGCCTGATGCTCATGAACTGCCAGTTCAACGCTGTCCTTTTCCACAGTGGTTATGGTAGCACCATAACTCACCGGCACCTCATCACAGTAATTGAGCAGCCTGAAGTCGCTTTTCAAGCGCCCCGAAGTCATTTCGGAAAAAACATTGACGATGGCCGCGTTGTCCGACTTGCCGTCATTAACTGTTACCAGATGATAGATGTGGCTATTCATGGATAAAACCCTGAGATTTAGTAGTTGAGCTGACCATCAGGCCATCCCGTTACGCCAGGCGAAGGCGCTTTTCTGCGATATGAGCGCATCTCTCAAGGAGATCCCCATCCCATCCAGATGTGTCCCCAGTTGGTCAAAATCGAGCGTTTCGAGCAGTTCCGCCACATGGAGCAGGCTCCCAAGCCCCCCCTGCCGCCCGACAAGGGCATCCCTGACATCGTCGGAGAGGTTCAGTTTCCTTACAACCTCTTCCATCGAGATGTCATAGACCTTCTCCAGAACCGACA
>JAQTRC010000173.1 GCA_028712665.1 Desulfuromonadaceae bacterium | reverse complement strand
CGTTTTCAGTTATACGGAATCTGTGAGGACCTCGCCTGGGACGTTGTATATTTGTTTATTAAGTCGCATTCAAGTCCGTGTTAGTAAACAAATAGAATGTCCCGAACGCACTCTCATGACAGAGCCTTGGGCGTTGAAAGTTGCAAACTTGCCACAGCTATGACATCGGCTTCAAATGAGATATCACTTCCGTCGAGATGGGGAAAGGCTTGCACAATCTTACGCAGGTCGGCCAGAGTAGCGCCACTGCCGACCGGTTCCACCGGAACCAGCGATGCGACCGGTTTACCGTCATGGATAACGGTATATCGATCCCCACGGTATTTAATGTTATTGAGCAGTTCCGAAAAATTCCTCACCGCCTCGGTTGAACTGATTGCTGTTTGCATAGCAACCTCCGTGAAATATGATAATCATATTTCACCTTATTTGTTAGTTCTGACAATATATTTATTCCCGGGGAGGAGCACAGTCAATATCAGAAGTCTGCGACAGGTTAAGAGTAGCATTTCCAGAAAAAATCGGTGTTGAAACGATATGATATGGTTTGTCAATAAGTGGAAATAACATGCAGTTTTTGCCAGGTCCAACTACAGTCGCGTAAACAGTAGCACCAGAGGTCGTCGGTTCAATTTTTGTAATATAAATCCGGTAATTCGCTATGGGATAAGTTTTATCCGCTACTGAGACAACAAGATTTTCGTTAAAATTTACAGCAGGTGATGTCTGATTAGTTTTTGTTCTCCAATAAACATCAAAATCGCTTTGATTTCTCAAAACAGTTACTGAAGGTACTTCATTTGTATTATAAGAACCACCTGTTGAACTTTTTAACAATGTAGTGAACTCTTGACCTGTGCTACTATTTTCTCCACAGCCACAGAGCAGTCCAACAATAATTGCAACAAATGATAGCCTGATCATTACCCTAAA
The DNA here is from genome assembly GCA_028712665.1 of Desulfuromonadaceae bacterium. GTDB lineage: Bacteria > Desulfobacterota > Desulfuromonadia > Geobacterales > Pseudopelobacteraceae > JACRCG01. The sequence continues at coordinate 2,882 of JAQTRC010000173.1, read as the reverse complement.
ATACTCCATCTCCTTTGCCCCCTATCGCCTTCTCTGTTCGCACTCTCATTTCGGTAACTTCTATGGGATCGCATCGTAAACTACCCCTAAATCGAGATCTGTTAAAAGTAGAGTTTTATTTCTGTCAAATCCATTAGATCCCTAACTCATCAGCAAATAATAATCAAGCCTAATATCAATATGTTACAAACATTAAAAGTGTAAAGTTTCTTTACACCTCCATAAAATAGACTGACATATCAGCATGTTACACAACTGTAAAGTTTCTTTACACTTTGCATAACTATCTGATTTTACTTGCTATTGTTTTCTTGAATTATTTTGGTGAATTTGTTCCGGAATGGATAAATGATTTGCAAGAAGGTCATATATTACTTTGAAGGGGAGACAAAACTATCCCGAATAATCTGCTTTAACAGCCGGTACTCCTCATCCGTCAACCTCCTGTCTCGATAGACCGCACCGGCGTAGATATTTACAAATTCCATCATTTTTTCGCTGCCTGACTCCTTTGCAATCTCGAACAGACCGATCCGCCTCTCCCCTCCCCCATCAATTCCAAAATCCAGCTCGGCTCTACGCAAAAAACTTCTCAAAATTCGCTCTTCACGCGAACGGAAAAGCAATCGTTTTCGCCTTGCAGCAAAGAGCAGCCCCAGAAACAGTGCAATAACAGCCAGATATGTTGCGATGCTGCCGATTGTTTTGGCCGGATGAATACCCTGAAATCGATTGCCGACATAATTTACAAAGTCAATCTGCCGCTCGAAGTCATAGGGTATAACTGTTCGATTCCAGGCATGATTCATAGAATCAATCGCCAGCCGGAGCCGGAACATAAGATTGCGGGATTTATCCGCGGCAAAAACATTTCCGGCATTCTCGGCAAAACTGCTTGGATCTATCCGTAACCATCCCCTGCCGTCGATATAGGCCTCTACCCATACATGGGCCATATTCTCCGTGACCAGATAATAACCGCCAAGTTCATTGTATTCTCCTCCCAAATAACCTCCGACAAGCCGGCATGGCACACCCGAGCTTCTGAGCAGTGTCGCGAAGGAAGAAGCGAAAAATTCGCAGTGCCCCCTTTTGGTTTCGAACAGGAACTTTTCAAGAGCGTGCTCTCCGGTTGGAAGCCCGCGGGTCGAGTATGTATAACCGCCATTGCGGAAATGACTCTCCAGGAGTTCCAGCCTGCCAAGGTCGTCTCTTCCCCTCCGCCTGATATCGGCTGCAAGTTGTTGAATTCGAGCCGGAATGGCGGCAGGGAGGCGGAGATAAAATGATCTGTCAATAGAACTGCCGGAAGCGACCACCCCTCCTACTGCCGATACGGCAGTGTAACTGAGGCGCTTCCTGCTGGAACCCATGTATTCAAAAACGCCATCCGGTGCGCGCTTTAAGAACTTGATCGTGATGGAAACCGGCCTGTCCAGCGCTATCAGAATCTTTGAGCTGGTCGGTTCCGGATAGATGGATTGAGCTATGGTTTGTCCGGTGAAAACAGGATTCTCGAAATGGGGAGCGCGGTCCCTAATCCAGCGGTTTCCTTCCATCTGATTGAAAACGGTGCCGCGCCAGTAGAGCTGCCGGTGTTGATTCAGCATCTCTGCCCTGAAGGCTAAAATGCCTGATTCGCCGATGCTGGACTCGATTCCCGGTTCAACCTTGTCGGATAAGCCGGATGTAATGCCGGGAGTAGAGGAGAGGTAATTCCAGAGCGGCAGTTGTGTTCTCGGCAGGAGAGGAAAGAAAAAAACCATGAGCGGCAGCGAGAGAAGCGGCATCAGCAGAGCGGCGGCCACAACTTTCCGCAGATCCGCCATTGAGAGGCAGATGCTGCTGTCCTGATTGTAAAAAGTTATCAGAACCAGCGCTATCGCTACCAGGAACAGAAGTAATCCCAAATAGAGCAGAAACATCGGGCTTAAGTCGAAGAGAGATGATGACGCCAGGCAGAAGAGGGAAAGGGCGTGTATCTGGAGGCTGTACCTGGCCGTTTTTTCTCCGCAGAGCCTGACCGCCAGCATGATTGCCAGCACGCTTACAACCGGCTGAACCGGGTTGGAACGGCTGTACTGGAGCAGATAATATATGAAGACCGGCACGATTGCGCTGTTCTGCATCCAGGGTTTCAGGGGCCAGTTCCCTCTTCTGTCCTGCCAGATACCGGCCAGAAAACCGAGAACCAGAATAATACGGGGAGCGTTCGTCAACCACGGAAAGAGCGGGAGCAGACCGCAGAGAGCGATGGCGTACGCTAAAATAGTTGTCAGCGATCTAATCGAGACCATATAGCGCCAACTCAGTAAGCAACTTGAGGCCGTGCTGTTTTCCGTATTCGGCTGGAATCACCCTGGTTCCAAGCATAAGCCCGACCGGGCGTTCCCGCACCAGACTCCGCACAAGCCAGGCCGCCCGCGAGATGCGCTCTTCCTGACCCTGCCCCGGCAGCCCGTCCAAATCTATGATAAGCGGAGTCGCCGACCGGCTGCCAAAGCCTTTGACCATAAGATCATGGCTGCGGGCCGACAGTTTCCAATGAATCGCACGAAGAGGCTCTATACCCGTATAGGGATAAATCTGCTCCAGCTCCCCCTCGACGCCCCGCTCTCTCCGTAATGCCGTTCCGGTGCGGGGTGATTCATCGGAAGAGTCTGAATATCCGCCGGCTATAAGAGCGGGAAAAACCGTAAACTGCGCATCGGTTTCAAAGGTCCAGTAACGGGTGAAAAATCCGACCGGATAAGTTGAACTTATGGTTACGGAACCGGCAGGGACAACTCCGCGATGCTTGAATGTGAGCATAACACTCCCCTCGCAGGAGGAACCATGTTGGACAAGGGGGATAACGACAGACTCTCCGTACCGGCATTTAA
>JAQTRC010000072.1 GCA_028712665.1 Desulfuromonadaceae bacterium | reverse complement strand
TGAAAATGTTTATTATGCAGTGTGGCAGGATATCATACGTTTAAACAATATGACAACCTGAATTCGATAACAATAAATGGCGCTACAATCCGGTTTTCACAACAATACTTCAGAGTATGGAACTGTCGGATTAATCCTTGCTCCCATCAAGCCGCCATTGTATTCTGCGACGATGCAGACAAACGAAATAAAAAACGTCCTGGACAATCTATATGATAGCCGGTCACCGAGGCATCTCGCTAACGACCCGCTCTCATTCTGCCATATTTATCCTGACCCGGCCGACCGTGAGGTGGCGGCGGTAATCGCTTCGGCCTTTGCCTACGGTAACGTCGGAATAATACTCCGTACACTGAAATCGATCTTTGCCGAGCTGGGCTCTTCGCCGCGTCGTTATGTGGCCGCCTTCGAGCCGAGCCAGGGTATCAGAACATTTTCAGGCTTCAAGCATCGTTTTAACGACGGTCGCGATCTTTGCGCTCTACTCTGGTCCATACGTATGATGATAGAGCAGGCCGGCAGCGTAGAGGCCTTCTTTCTGCGCGGCTACAATGCCGACGCCGAGGATATGACGGAAGCGCTGAACAGCTACGCTGCCTCAGTTCTCTCCCTGGATTACATGCCGGTATTCGGGGGGGATAATATTCCGGCGGGCTCCTATTTCAGGTTTCTTTTTCCGGCCCCCGCCTCGGGCAGCGCCTGCAAGCGACTCTGCATGTTTCTGCGCTGGGTGGCGAGACCGAACGACGGGATCGATCTGGGGCTCTGGCATCGGATCTCTCCCGCGCTGCTCATTATACCGGTAGATACGCATATAAGCCGCATCTCCAGATATCTCGGTTTTACCGGCAGGAAAACTGCCGACTGGCGAATGGCGAGAGAAATTACTGCGGCACTGCGACGGCTTGATCCCGGAGATCCGGTTAAATACGACTTCTCTCTCGCCCACCTGGGAATCAGCGAGGGGTGCGACGGCAAAGACGGTACGCGATGCCTGAATTGTTCCATAGCGCGAATATGCCCGCAGTATAGCTCCCGATGAACGGAAAAAACCGGTGTAATGATTTGACAGAGGAAAACCTTTCTGATATAGGACTAGCGTCGTTTCAGGCAGTTCCGCCATTTTTTGCCGGTAATACATCACAATCCTCACAGAGGAGTCGCGGATGATAATTCAATGCGAACAGTGCCAAGCCAAATTCAGACTTGATGATTCCAAGGTAACGGACAGAGGCGTAAAGGTCCGTTGCGCCAAGTGCAAGCACGTGTTCACTGTAAACAGGGAACAGCCGGAAGCAGAGCCGTTTGATTACGCTTCTACGCCTGAGCAGACTTTAACTGACCGGCAGGAAGATATCTCCTTCCCCCCCCTGGCTCCGGGGGAGCCTGAGACTAATGAACCGACCGACGAGTTCTCATTCAGTACGAGTTTCCAGGAAGAGCCCAAAGAGAGTGCTTTCCATATTGAGTCCGACCCGTTTGAAATCATGCCTTCGGATTCAACCGTTGCGACGGCCGGAAATGACGAGTTCAGCTTTGCTTCTTTTGAGGATGATAAAGGGTTTCCCGTCGAACAGAGTGGAGAACCATCAACTTCGGAGGAAACGGAGTTCGGCGACAATTCGCTGATTCAGCCATTTAAGGAGACAGCCTCTGAAAAAAATGAAACCGCGCAGGGGTTCGATTATTCTACTGACGATATTTTCATGGGGGTATCGTCGCCATCCGCCGACGATTTGCTCAACTCCGGTTCTATAGATTTCGGCACCGTCAGCTTTGCGGATTCCATGGGGATGGGGGATGCGGAATCAGCACAGGAAGCTTCTTCGCTATCGCCGGATAGTAGCGATGATTCGCCTTTCAGCCAGCGAGAGATGGAGCCCGGCATCGAACCTGCGACTCAGGTTAATCCGGACGAACCGGAACCATCCAGGGAGACGGTCTCTCCCCCTCTCCCTATAGTTGAAACCGAGAAAAAACCTGACACTACGGCTGAAGTAGTCCCTAATAAGGCGCCTCCACCAGATGCAGGAGAGACCGAACAGGACGACCTTCCACCTCTTTCGATTACTTCCAGGCGCAAACAGAGTTCAGTTGCTGTCGGACTCATTTCCGTTGCGGTGCTGATGGCGGTAGGAGTTCTCGCGTATTTCGGTTTCACGGCCTTTTCGGACGAGAAAGAGAAGGTCGCCCAAGAGACCGGGAAGATCAGCATACGTGCAGTCAAGGCTTCCTATCTGAATAATGCTTCAGCCGGACTCCTGTTAGTCATCTCGGGTGAGGCGCTCAACGAATATCCCAAACCGAGGGCGGCTATACAGGTAAAAGGAATGATTTTTGATGCCAAGGGGCAGATTCTGGCCAGCAAGAGCGCCTTTGGCGGAAACATATTGACAGATGAGCAGCTTGCGACTCTTCCGCTTGAAAAAATTGAAACGGCAATGGCAAACCAGTTCGGCGACTCCCTTGCAAATCTGGAGATAGCCCCGGGCAAGAAGGTTTCCTTTATGATTGTTATCGCCTCTCCCCCCAAAGATGGCAAGGATTTCGGGGTGGAGCCGACCGGATCGACCGTGGCTACAGGGAGCAAACCTAAACAGTAGCCCAGTTTTCAGTTCAGGGAATATCTGGATTCATATTTGGAATATTGCGTGTTATTTGCCGGATAGTTTAAGATAGCAGTCTGCAATGAAAAGGCTGGCATCCGCAGCTAATTTTGAGGTGTTATGTCCGTTCAGAAATCCGGCAAACAGCTGAATCGCAGTTTGACAATCACCGGTGCGATAAGATTTGATGGCCTCTTCAAACAGTTTCTGCCCTGATGTGGAATTGTTCGAGAACGTTTGCGACTGTTTTGCAGGGAAAATGGTGGGAGACTCTTTGAATCGTTTGCTCGCCTTCTGCCTGAAGGTCGTGTTGTTGTAGAACGCTTGTGGGGCCTGAATGCCGGATTTTGCAGTAACCGGTTTATGAGCCGCTTTAGCCGATACCTGTTGATTCGGTAACGCCGCCGCAGTTGATTTTAGCTGTTTGACCGTCTTAAGTTGTTTCGCTTTCTTCTCCCTCCTCTCACTGAAGAGAGGCACTTTAATGATATCGCCGCCTACGATGTGGTCCGGATCCTTGATGTTATTAAACTGCAGGGTTTCGGCATACGAGGAGCCTTCTTTACTGTATCTGCGGGAGATGCCATACAATGTATCCCCCTTTTGGACGGTCACTTCCCGATACGAGACGCCATCCTTTACAAGTATCCGATTCTTCCTGATCTGCTCCTTCTCCTTTTTAATCTGCTCTTTTTCTCTTTTTAGCAGCTCCTTTTCCTTTTTAACCAGTTCCTTCTCCCTGGCAAGCTGCTCTTTCTCTTTATCCACCCGCTCCTTTTCCTTCATAACCCGTTCATTTTCTTTCCCGGTTGGTTCATTTTCACTGCCGGTTGGAGAATCTTCCTTCTCGTACCGTTCTTTTTCCTCCGAAGTATCGGGTTTCGGAGCGTGAAGCAAAGAATTATCACCCAGCACCGGAACGGTGAGAGACAAAAACAGCAAAAAAGCCGCAAAGCCGCATGCAGACCGTGTCATATCGCTCCTGTCTCCCTGGTGGTCGAATTCGAATCTGTCAAAGTTTCAGAGTGCACCACTACCAATTCCTGTAATGTACCGGAGATAATCATGAAAGCGATTTTCACAATTCTCACCATATTCAGAGGATTTCCACCAACCGGATATCAAAGGTCAGATCGCACCCCGCCAGAGGATGGTTGGCATCCAGCGTGATTGCAGTATCTGTCACCTCTGTAACCAGCACCGGCATCGGACTGCCGTCCTGCATGATAACTTCCATCTGTTGTCCCGGTTCCGGTTTGATTTCGGCCGGGATCTCGCTCCGCTCTATTACGGCGACCATCTCATCGGCCCGCTGTCCGTACGCGTCGTCAGCCGGAATGGTCACCCTGACGCTCTGCCCGACTTCAAGTCCGATTACCGCCGCCTCGAACTTTGGAATCAGGAGCCCATCTCCTATTACAAACTCCATCGGTCCGGTTGTCTGGCTGCCGCAGCCGCAGCTGTCATTGCTTCCGCATACCTGTTCGTCAGACCCGATACCATCCCGGCATTGCTGATCAGAAACCTCGGATGTGTCGAATATGCTGCCATCCTCCAGAGTGCCGGTGTAATGTACCTTGACCCTGTCGCCTGTTTTTGCCTGAGCCATTTGTCTGATTTCCTTCCGTTATGTTGGTTCAGTTGCCTTGTGACGCCAGTCTGTCCAGAACCCGGGCAAGGCGCCCTGTATCACTGTCGCAAATAGAGATCCGTTTATGGCGCGATGTCTCACCGGCTATAATCTCAACAGCAGATTTTGGCACGTCGAAGATGCCGGCCAGGAATTCGCGGCAGAGTTTGTTTGCCGCGCCATCCACCGGCGGCGAGGTGAGCCTGATCTTAAGGGCGTTGTCATGAACCCCGCATACCTCGTTCTTCGAAGCGCGAGGCTGGATATGAAGGGAGAGGATTATGCCGTCCCCGTTGACCGTGCAGAGGGGTTGATCAGAGCGTTTCATTGCCTGAAAGCTGGCGGGCAAAGCTGTCCAGCAATGCCTTGAAGCTCATCTCGAACTGGATCTTCTGGCGGCGGACCTCCTCGACGCGGACCTTCATGTCGCCAAGCTGTCGCTCTGCATCAACCACTATCCGCTCCCCTTTCAGTTCTGCCTCCGAGACGATCAGTTCCGCCTCTTTGAGAGCGTTGACTTTCATCTCCTCGGTAACTCGTTGAGCCGAAAGCAATACATCACGCATTTCCCGCTCTTTTTCCGCAATTTCCAGCATGTCGCGGGTCTGGCGGGCCAGCTGTTCTTTAAGATCGCTGTTCTCGCGGAGCAGACTTTCCATCTCTCCGGCAACCGTTTGAAGGAATGCATCCACATCATCCGGATCAAGGCCTCTGAAGGTTTTCACCTTGAACTGCTGCTGCTGAATATCGAGCGGAGTTATCTTCATCTCTGGTCAACCTCTCAACTTTAAAGTCATGCTGGCGGTGAGCAAATACTGGTAAGCGGTATCAAACACAATGATCTGAATAATGTAGATCAGGACGAACGCCACCAGCGGAGAGAGATCAATCATGCCGGTATCGGGCATGTGTCGGCGGATGCGCCTCAAGAGCGGGTCGGTCACACGGTAGATGAAGTTTACGATCGGATTGTAGGGATCGGCATTGACCCACGAGATCACTACACTGGCCAGCAGGATGTATTTGTAGATGGTCAAAAGACCGCTGGCCAACTCGACTATCTTGGCAAGAGCCAGAAGTATATTGGCAAAGAGAACCACGTTATTGCTCCTGTTAACCTGATGAATTTCGGCGTACTATGCCTTAAAGAATGCGGATTGTCAAAGAGGAATGCTACCTGGTTTCCATCCGGAAACACCTGATGGAAACTGGGTAGAATAGTTGGAAAGAATTGAACGATGCGGCATAAAAATCCTGGGTGAGGCCGGGCTCTTATTTACCAGGAGCAACCGATATACATGCAGGCAGATCAACGCAAGGATATCCCCTTCTCTCTCAGCCACTCGGTTGCAGATCTCCAATCGCGAAAATCGTCCATGGAGCGTGCCGAAATTCGCGGATGTTCCATCTCGATCAGATTTGCCAGATCGTTCCCCGGCCCAAGTTCTATCACGGAGGTGATGCCCGCCTCATCGAGCGCATCCATACAGCGGTCCCATCTGATGGTCGTCTCAATCTGGCGGGAGAGTGCTCCGATGGCCTCTTCTCTCGTGCGGATGCGCATACCGTCGATACCTGCGAGGACGGGAACTACCGGAGCGTTGAGACCGCTTTCCTCCAGGGTCGTACGGAACGAAGCTGCTGCTGAGGCAAGATAATGGCTGTGCGAGGGGGTTGATATCTGCAGGCGGATCAGGTTTGGATTATCGCCCCCCATGTCGCGAAGGAAGCTGTCAACACTGTTGGCAGGTCCGGCAAACACAAGTTCGCCACGACGGCGCACAATGGCGACATCCAGAGAATTTTTCAGAACCGCCAGTTCGGCAGCTTCAGACATTTTGCCCCGCCAGAGAAACATGCAGCCGCCGGAGGTGGAAATGGCCGATGATGCCGTATTCATGGCCCGGAAACGCCGCTTCACAAGCCGCAACGTCTCGTCTGCATCCATGGCGCCGGCTACATGGTATGCAGTTACCTCGCCAAGAGAATATCCCGCTATCAACGCCGGTTCTGGAATCAAATGCCGGATGCGCTGCCAGGTGGCAAGCTGATAGAGGGAGATCGCGAATTGGGCGTTTTCGTTGGCGAAGATGGCTTCGTCATCCAGACCACTCCACCAGCTTTCAAGATCGTTACCGAGCAGATCCCCCCCCGTCATGCAGAGTTCCTCAACATCGGGGGCGCCGAGGATCCCGTCGAGCATTTCCCTCCGTTGCCCTGCCTGTCCTGAACAGACGATTGCAAGGCGCTTGGTGCTCATACAATCCCTTCTTTCAGATCAATATGGTAGGCCGCCCAGGTTGCCGCAAGCAGGTCGGCGCTCCCCCCCGGACTTAAGTTGCGGGATACAAATTCGCGGTGCATGTCGATCAGCCTGTCACGCCAGAGCGGTTGTTCCACCCCTCCGTTTGAATTGAATTCGCGCGCAGAGGTTTGCACGAAGGCAAGCCCTTCCTCGCCGCCGCGCCATAACAGATTGGTGTCCTCAACATGCTCCATCAGCGCCAGCAAGGTTCCTATCAGCGCAATTTCCATAGATCCAAGAGCCGTCAGCTGCCGTCGCAGCACCGGCAGTCCGATTAAATAAACAGCCGGGAAACCGTTCCCCGCTTCGCTGCGGGCGCCTCCAACGGCAAAACGTTTATATACCTCATTCCCATGCGAATTAACCGAGGTTCTGCTGGAGGTTGAAATTGCATCTCCCCACAATTGCCTGACTATCTCGCCGCATGACTTTCGGGCAAGCAGATAATCCACCTTACGACGCGCAGCCGCAGCGGCAAGCAAGCCCAGGTTGAAAATCGCCCCGCGATGAGTGTTTGCTCCTCCGGTTGCAAGCAGCATTCTACGTTCCGCCTCGATTCCGATTGACTGGAGATGAGGCAGAGCAAGCCCCGCAGAAGATGATTGTGCGACCCGTCCGAAGTAACCTTTCAGAGAGGCGATGCTGGCATGAAACGAGTTGATATCCATGTCATGATGACTGCCGGAATCGAGAGGCGTCACAAGACCAGGCTTCGGCCAGGCCATGGCTTCCAGGCGAAGCGCTTCCAGGCAGAGAATATCGAGCCACTGGAAATCATCAATAAGGAAGGGCGTTTCCTGCCGGGTAAGCGCTCCGATGTTCAGCATCTCCATGCTAAGGCGTCCTCGTGTCAAAGAAATCAATGCTGCTCATCAGTTGAACCTCATACAGAGACTTCGCGAGGAGTATTGCAGCAGCATCCGAATGAGAGGCCTTATCGAATTCCCTCCAGGCCGTCCCCCACCCTGATTTGGAGATTATTTCCCCATCAAGGCGCGGCCCGGTATCTCTGAAAACAGCGAGAGCGCGGCATAGGCGGCGGGCAGTGTCAATTTCATTGCAATAAAAGAGCAGGTCAATATCGCTCGAATCGGTAAGATAGGTGCAGGCGGTAGCGGATTGCCATGACAATGCCCCGTAAACACAGACTTTCACTCCTATTCCTTCAGATATTTCTATCAACTGCAGCACCGTTTCACGCCATTCCGGCGCATATGGCAGCGTTTCGGACAGTTCCATCGGTCCGGTATGACGGGTAACCATCCTTAGAGGGGCCTGCAGAGAAACGCGCTGCCGCGTTAATGGAGGCGCCATCGTGAATCCGAGCGAAACAGAAGGTTCTTCGGGAGTTTCCAGCCGCTGTTGCCTGGCTACCACCAAGGGGTTCTTCCTGGTTATCCATTCACGAACCAGTGAAGCGTAAGCCGGATTCACGGCATATGAATCAAGGTCGCCTGCAGGGTCCAGCCAGACGAGATCATGACGCTGAAGCGGCCTGTTCATAATGCATTTGCTACAAGCTCTGCTATTGGCGCTGCATTCTGACGACCGCCACGTTCGACTCCAAGGATGGCCCGTCTGTCTCGAACATCTGCAACTACCAGCAGAGCAGAGAGGCAGCTTAGCCAGTCGGAGTCATCTGACCAGATCTCATGCACTCCACCCATGCGCCAGTAGTTTTCGGCGCCCGGCGCAAAGACCGGAGAATCGGCAGAAAGGTCAACCAGCCTGTCGTAGGGGATCTTTGTAATACGGGACATGGCCTTCAGATCCATGACCCGGACCTGAGCTTCCGGAAGTGCGCAGATCCGGTCCGCCATCAGACCGAAGGCGAGAAACCCGCCGCTGACCGCCTCGCCATGGATGAGCGCTATGGTCTGATGACCATGGCGCCGGGCAAGATCAACACATTTTGCCGTATGAGCAAAATAGCCGTTAAGGCAGAGCAGTTCCTCGTGCCTTGAAAGGGTCTGCCCCTGGGTATCCACCATAAATATGATCGGCCGCGGGGAGGAACCTCTGCTCAAATCATCCCGTATCACTCCTATAATCGAAGCTGAGACCGCAAGAGCAAGCGCGCTGTCAATCGCTGCGTGTTCATGCGTCCCTATAACAGCAACTTCCCTGCCGTCGATGACCGCGCTCCCGTGGAGAAAGTTCTCTTCAATGCTTATGGAATGGACCCCTGAACCGAAGAGGCGATCTAGTAACCTGTTTATATTCATAGGGACTCCAATAGCTGCTGATTGAACTTCGCTACCGGCAGGAGCGAGACTTCGTCAAGGTCAACAAACCCTGATGCCTGGAAAATTTCCCTGCCGTCGCGCGCCGTTGCGAAACGCTTTGTCCGTTCTGTCAATCGCGCATGCTCGGCGGAGATCTCATCAATATCGACCGGAGCCAAGGGTTTCGTCTGATAGCGGCAGAGCAATTCGGCAGTTACGCTTCTAAATGAGCAGATGTCATCGTCAACCAGGTATGTTGCCTCACCAAGAGCGCGTCTGACCTTCCCCCCGGTAACTCTCCAGACCAGCGGACGGTCACGGGAGTCGAACTCTTCAACCCCCTGCACGGTTTCTATCACTTCCGGACCAGAAAGCCCCAGGCGTCCCTCTTCCGACATGATGATCTCATTGCAGAGCCGGGTGACTATCCCCATTCCGCCGAAAGCCCCGCAAGCCCCCCCCACCAGTGCAAGTACCGGGACACCCGCCTCCTGGCAACGCAGCACGGCCCGCATGACCTCGGAGATGGCTATCAGTCCGGCATTTGCTTCATGCAGACGTACCCCTCCCGAATCAATCAGGAGAAGCACGGCTCGTGGCAGTTCGCGGACCCCCCTGTCGAGCAACCCCGCCAGCTTCGCGCCATGGACTTCGCCAACCGCTCCACCGTTGAATTTTCCTTCCTGCGCAGCAATCAGAATTTTGTGCCCTGCAAGGGTGGCGCTTCCAACTGCAACGCCGTCGTCAAACGCGACCGGAGCATTGAGACGCGCCAGATGAGGGCTGGTCCGCCGGAGTTGGGGAGGACAGAACTCCTTGAACGACCCGGCATCAACAAGTTTTGCGACGCGTACCCTCGCAGATGATTCGAAAAAGCTGGCCGGTTTCACGTTTTTCATACGGCACTCCTGTATGCATCCAGCGCCTGGTCGAGTCGCAGCCCCACCACTGCGGGTGTCGCGCCGGCATCATTGATGGATATCCGAACTCCGGCCACCCGGTTTCGCTCAACAAAGTCGCTTAGCACCGCTTCCCATATCAGACGAAAACCGGGGGCTGAGGTGTTGACCTCAATCAGACAGAGATCAGCGGAATCCAAAGGCTCAACCAGCACTTCGAGATTGCCTGATGCTACAACACCGCAGAGCTGTGGAGGATGCCCCTCTTGGAGCCGGGGAGATGTTTTGTAGGAAAGTGTAAACTGCTCCATGATATGTCTCCTTACCAGTTACGGAACTGCCGGGGGGGGGTGTAGAGTCCGCCGGAGGCATGGACGAGCTCTTTAATGTTGCGGGCCGCCAGCAGGTCGCGTGTTGCATGGCGCTTACTGATGCCCAGATCCTCCGGATACCTGACAATACCGCGATCCCGCAGGTTCTCGACCATACGCCTGTCACGGGCCATACCTGCCGCAGTATAGCCTGCAACCCCGCGTATCGCCTGCTCCCGCTCTTCGGCGCTTTCACAGAGGAGCAGGTTGCTGATCCCCTCTTCAGTGATGATGTGGGTGATGTCGTCACCATAGATCATCACGGGAGGCAACTCCATCCCGGCGCTTTCCGCAAGATCCCAGGCATCCAGGCGCTCAACAAAGGCCGGCTGCATCTGCTCACGATTGGTCTCCACTATCTGCGCGACCAGCTTCCGACCGCGCGGCATCGTCCCATTGCGGAGAGCCTCACGCCCGGCCCGGAGCCAGGCCGGAGAGGCGTGCCGTCTTCCCCGTGCATCCGAGCCCATGTTGGGAGCGCCTCCGAACCCCGCAATGCGCCCCTTTGTGGCGGTAGAGCTGTTCCCTTCCATGTCGATCTGGAGGGTGGAACCTATGAAGAGATCGCAGGCGTAGTGTCCGGCGGCCTGTGAAAAGGCGCGGTTGGAGCGCATTGTACCATCCCGGCCGACGAAGAAGATGTCAGGCCGGGCCGAAATGTATCGTTCCATCCCGACCTCAGAGCCGAACGAATGCACCGATTGGACAAAACCGGCCTCAATGGCTGGAATCAGCGTCGGATGTGGATTCAACGCCCAGTGGGTGCAGATCTTCCCCTTCAGCCCCAACTCTGCGGCATAGGTCGGCAGCAGCAGTTCAATAGCAGCGGTATCGAAGCCTATGCCATGATTGAGCCGTGTAATGCCATATTCGGCGTAGAGCCCCTTTATGGCGATCATCGCCATCAGAATCTGGATTTCGGTGATATGAGACGGGTCTCTCGTAAAGAGAGGCTCGATATAGTGGGGGGTGGGCGCCTTGACGAAATAACTGACCCAGTCGGCCGGAATATCGACTCGCGGGAGCTTGTCGACCACCTCGTTCACCTGGGCTATGACGATGCCGTTTTTGAACGCGGTCGCTTCGACGATGGCAGGCGTGTCTTCGGTGTTCGGACCGGTGTAGAGGTTCCCTTCGCGGTCGGCGGCCTGGGCCGCGATCAGCGCCACTTTGGGGGTGAGATCGATGAAGTAGCGCGAAAAAAGCTCCAGATAGGTATGAATAGCACCGATAGTGATGCGCCCCTGCTCGACAAGAGCCGCAAGTCGTCCAGCCTGTTGACCGGAAAACGAAAAATCGATCCGGCTGACCTGTCCCCGTTCGATGATATCGAGATGCTCCGGAAGCGCCAATACCGATTGCAGGAGGTGCAAATCCCGCACACGGGAAGGATCGGTTTTCAGCAGACTCCTTGAAAGGAAGTCGGCCTGTTTCTGGTTGTTCCCCTCTATACAGACGCGGTCCCCAGGCTCGATGACAGCTTCAAGAAGTTTTGTAATGTCATCGGTTGAGACCTCGCGGCCATGGGCAAAGGCCGCTCCCCGATCCAGGCGGCCAGCGCAGTTTCGCATCTGCGTATCCCAAATGATGGGATTTTCAGAAGGTTGATTCATTGGATACCTCATTTTGTTTAAATCGCTGCAGCAAGAATTCCTTGCACCGATCTCTCAGCACGTTTTTCTGTACCTTGCCCATAGTATTACGTGGCAAATCATCAACAAAAAACACCCGCTTCGGGACCTTGAAACCGGCCAGGCTGCCCTTCAGCGAGCCAATGATGCCGGCTTCCGTCAGGGCGTCACCAACTCCGCTCTTCAGACGCACCACGACCGCAGTGACCACTTCGCCAAAGTCCGGATCGGGAAGGCCGATCACGGCACTTTCCACCACACCCGCCAGCTCGTCGATCATCTCTTCGACTTCTTTCGGATAGACGTTGAGCCCACCGGTAATGATCAGGTCCTTGGAGCGTCCGATGATTGTAATATAGCCGTCCTCGTCAATACGCCCCATATCCCCGGTGCTGAAGAAGCCGTCTTCGGTGAACTCATCCTGGGTTTTCTCAGGCATACGCCAGTAGCCGACGAAAACCTGAGGTCCCTTTACCAGTATATTTCCGGCCTCGCCAGCCTTCACCGGCGCTCCGGCATCGTTCACGATACTGATTGTTGTGCCGGGCAGCGGAAAACCGACCGTACCGCCGCGCCGTTCGGCATCGTATGGATTGGAGGTGAACATACCACCCTCGGTCATGCCGTACCGTTCAAGAATGGTGTGGCCTGTGCGCGCCTTGAACTCGTCGAAGGTTTCCTTCAGCAACGGCGCCGAACCTGAGATAAAAAGGCGCATTCCGGTACAGAGTTCTCTCGTAAAGCCCTGCTCCGCCAGCAGACGCACATAGAAGGTCGGCACGCCCATGAACACTGTCGCCCTGGGCAGAATATCCAGAGCCCGCCCGGCATCGAACTGAGGCTCGAAGAACATTGAACTGCCGTTTAACAGGGCGCAGTGGATGGCAACGAACAGACCGTGGGCGTGAAAGATCGGCAGCATGTGCAGGAGTACGTCTCCGGCCTTAAAACCCCAGAAACGATGCAGAACCAGTGCGTTGGCGGCGAGATTGCCGTGCGACAGCATGGCCCCCTTGGGATGGCCGGTGGTTCCGGAGGTGTAGAGGATTGCAGCCAGATCATCGGCGTGCCGGGTAACGGTGACGAAAGTGTCAGGTTGCGCTGCCGCAGCTTTCGCCAGCGTGCCGCCGCCATCGTCGTCGAGTTCAAGTATGTGAACCACGCCGGCAGCCGCTGCCAGTTCGTCCGCCAGTGCGCGGTTCTGCGGCCGGCAGACGAATAGACGGGGGGTTGCATCAGCCAGAAAATAACCGATTTCGTGGCGCCGGTAGGCATCGTTCATGGGGAGGAAAACGGCGCCGGCCCGCAGGCAGCCCAGGTAGAGGAACAGAGCCTGTGGCGATTTTTTTACCTGTACAGCGACCCGGTCGCCCGGCAGAATACCCAGCGATGCCAGCAGATTGGCGTAGCGTGCCGATTCCTGCTGCAGCAAGCCATAGCTTATCTCCTCTTTATTGGTGAGAATAAGGCACGCTGCAGCGGGGTCGGCCGGGAAACCTGTCTGGAGAAACGAGTAGAGGTTTTTATCGGCTCTGCCGGTCATTTGCCTGTTACTCCCATAACCATATCAGGAAACCAGGTAGCGATGCCAGGCATGAAACAGAGCAGCAGGACGGCGAGCATCATAAGCACGACAAAGGGCATTACACCCCAAATCACCTCATTAAGAGGGATGTCCGGCGCTATATTCTTGATGACGAATATGTTCAGGCCGACCGGCGGATGGATAAGTCCCATCTCCATGATGATGGTCATGACTATGCCGAACCATATCAGGTCAAACCCTGCAGCCCTCAGCGGCGGCAGAATGATCGGCGCCGTCATCAGGATAATGGATACCGGCGGCAGGAAAAAACCGAGCACCAGGACCATCAACAGTATCGTTGAGAGCAGCATCCATCTGGAGAGGTTCAGCGCAACGATCCACTCGGCCGCCGACTGGCTTATGTGCAGAGAACTCATTACGTAAGAATAGAGGAGCGACATGCCGATAATCAGCATCAGCATGGTCGATTCCTTCAGGGTGCTCGTGAAGATAGGCTTAAGGTCTTTCGGGCGCCAGACCTTGTAGACGACGGCAATCAGCACCAGCGCCAGAATGGCGCCGAGTCCGGCTGTTTCCGATGGTGTTGCGTAGCCTCCGTACAGGGCAATCATGACACCGGTCAGCAGGATCACGAAGGGAAGCACCCGCGGCAGCATCCTGGTCTTGTCGGCAAGTGTCAGGTTCATCTCGTCAAGATAGGCTGACTTTGCTCCGCCACCTTGATAGACATCAAGGGCTACGTTGTACTCGCGCTTGTATTGCCATACGGCATAGCCCGAGAAGAGCGTGACCAGCAGAATCCCCGGACCGAGGCCGGCCAGGAACAGCCGACCGAGTGACTGTTCGGCCGCAACTGCGAACAGGATCATGGTGATCGAGGGAGGGAGCAGGATGCCGAGCGTGCCGCCGGCGGCGATGATGCCGGCGGCGAAGCCTGGTGAATATCCCCGCTGGCGCATTTCCGGAATGCCGGCGCTGCCGATGGCTGAGCAGGTCGCCGGGGATGAACCGGCCATGGCTGCGAAAAGGGCACAGGCAAATACGTTGGCGATTCCCAGTCCGCCCGGGATTTTGTGCAACCAGGCATGGATCGCCGAATAGAGATCGGCGCCGGCGGGGGACTTCCCGATGCAGGCCCCTTTCAGGATGAAAAGCGGGATCGAGAGCAGAGTGATGCTCGCCATCTCTTCAAAGACATTCTGGGTGACCATATCGAGTGCCGCCCCAGGCATGAAGAAGTACATGAATACGGTAGCAACCGCTCCGAGCGCGAGTGCTATCGGCATGCCCGTGAACATTATAACGAGAGTGCTGATTCCGTAGAGAATACCTATGGCTGATACGCTCATGCGGCCACCCCCTTACGTACGAAATGACCCAGAACCTGCAGGAGAAGCTGCAGAACCAGGATCGTCATCCCCACGGCCATCAGTCCGTAGGGAATCCAGAGTGGTGGAGCGAAGGACGACGAGGTTGTATGGCCTTGCACAAGCGCTTCATGGAACAGGGTCCAGGACTTCCAGGAAAAGAAACCGCAGAAGGAAAGCGAGGCGATGTCAATCAATACCTTCCGTATCCTGTTCACGGATGCCGGCAGGATGCTGGCCAATGCTTCGATGCCGATATGCCCTCGATAGGACTGCACATATGCACAGCACATGAAGATCGCGCCCACCAGCAGGAAGACTGAAGCCTCGTCCTGCCAGTCGGTTGAGACCTTCAGGAAGTAGCGGGAAACTACGCTATAGGTAAGTATGCATGCAGCAGCCATTATTGCAAAGGTGCATGCCGTCATGACCCACTCGTTGAGCCGTGCGATTATCCGGTCGGCCTTTGCCAGTATTCCGCTTTCAGCCATTTCCGGGCCCTTGGCGGGATTAAGCTCGAACCCGTGGCTCATTTTTTCTTCCCCTTTGAAGCAGGTTTCACTGCCGGCTTCTTCGGTTCCGCCACAACTACCTTCTCTGCCAACTCAATCAACTTGGCGCAGCGCGCGTTCTTTTTGGCGTAATCCTTCCAGGCATTCTCTTTGGCAATATCCTGCCATTTTTTCACTGTGGCGGCAGAGAGGTCATACACCTTGGCGCCCGCCTTCTGGTAGACAGCGGCAACGGCCTGATCGTCAGCCCTGGCGGATTCCAGCGCAAATTTTTCCAATTCAGCGCCTACGGCCATTATGGTTGCCTGCTGATCCTTCGGCAGTTTTTCAAATACCGAGCGGGAGATGATCAGCGGCTCGAACATGAACCAGTAGGCCTTGCCGCGTCCGGTCGTAAGGTGCTTAGAGATCTCTTCGAGCCGGAACGAGATCAGGCTGGTTGAGGAGGTCATTGCTGCGTCCAGGGCGCCGGTCTGCATAGACTGATAGATTTCACTGGAAGGGAGTGAAAGAACCGAAGCACCGGCTGCTTTCAGCACCATATCCATCTCGCGGCTCCCCCCACGAATCTTAAGCCCCTTGGCGTCTTCCGGTTCAATGATCGGCTTTGTCCGGCTTGCAACTCCCCCGGCCTGCCAGACCCAGCTCACGATGATGACCCCTTTTTCCTTGAGCACCTCCGAGAACAACTTGCCGACTTCGGCATTCTTCCAGGCAGCGCCCTGCTCATAGGATGTCACGACACCCGGCATAAGGCCTATATTCAGTTCCGGCACTTCACCGCCGGCATACGAGATCGGATAGCGCGACATGTCTAGAGCGCCCCTGCCAACCGCCCTGAACTGGGCGTTGG
>JAQTRC010000071.1 GCA_028712665.1 Desulfuromonadaceae bacterium | reverse complement strand
ATTCACCTTAAAGATCTCCAGCTTTCGGCGCGTCTGGAAAAAAACCTCATCCTCATAGATTCATTTAAAGCGCTCTCCGGTCCCGGTCAGATCGAGGGGACGGCTCTCATCACCCTGTCCGGCTGGCGGGTGACCGGCTACCAGGGGAGCATACACGGCGATAATTTTCAAACCGTATATTTTCCCGAACTCCAGCTTTTCAGTTCGCCCAATCTCAGTTTTGATGGAACATCGCAAAAATTAACCATACGGGGTGAACTCCGTCTCCCTGAACTGCGTATCGTAGGTACGCAGTCCCATACTGTTGTCGCTCCCAGCAGCGATGTAATCCGGGAAGGGAGAGCCGTGCCGCTTGCCAAGAGTTCTCCCCTGGTTTTGGATGCCCAGGTCAGGGTACTGCTCGGCGATAAGGTATTCGTCAAGGTTGCGGGAATCGACGCAAAGTTGGAGGGGGCAATTGACCTGTCATTCAACCGCTTCGACAGGATCTCCAGCAGAGGCGAGATCAAGGTGGTCAAGGGGCATTACCGGACCTACGGAGTGGACCTTGAAATCGTTCGTGGCCGTCTTTTCTTCGCCGGCGGCGCCATTGATCGCCCGACCCTCGATTTTCTGGCTCTGCGCAGCATCGGCGACGTGCGCGCAGGAGTTACGGTCGCGGGAACCCTCCAGAGACCTGTCACCAAACTCTACTCCGAGCCCGCCATGCCGGACGTCGACATCCTGGCCTATATCGTACTAGGCCATCCTCTCGGCAGCAGCGGCCAACAGGCGAGCCTCGTGGCCCAGGCAGCCGGTGTACTGCTTACTTCAGGCCAGTCGGTGGCTCTACAGGAGCAGATAAAAAACCGGCTCGGCTTGAGTACCCTTGAGATTCAGGGGGGGGCCGGAGGAACCGTCAGCGCCATGGGATACAAGCCGCTTCAGGTGACCCCTCCCGGCGCCATACCGGCGGCGCAACAACCAGGCATAACCGAGACAGTGCTGACCGTGGGGAAGTATTTAACCCCGCAACTTTATATCAGTTACGGCAGGTCACTGTTTACCGGAAGCAACCTGTTCCGGTTGCGTTACGATATTTATAAACAGTGGCAGATCGAAACCCAGACCGGCAGCGGCGAGAGCGGCGTAGATCTCTACTACAAGCTGGAGTTCAAGTAGTTTCCGGATGGAAACCTAATACCTTGGAACATCTAAAACTAACCCCCCTCAGTCCCCCCTTACCTAAGGGGGGAAGCTTTGAAGTCTCCCCTTAGATAAGGGGAGATTTAGAGGGGTTAGCCGCGAAAAAATAAGTGTTACACCGTACTGGCAGCACCCGTCAAATATGGTAGTTATGTCAGAAATGACGGATTACACCGGCAACCTGCGTACATTCCGCCCCCCACTCCTTTCATATTATTCAGTATAATCGCTATGTTATGCTATCGATATCCGTATACCTTCTCTGGCACAGTAGTTGCGAATATTCTCCAGAGAATCCCGGCATTGTCCCGTTTTATTTTGCGACAGCCGATCAATTGCCGGAAATGGCCGTTTTTGATGATTTTGCTGACAGTATCCAGCTAAGGGGGAGAACAATGAAAAGAATCATATTATTTGCCATGGTTTCAGTAATGCTTTTATCAATTGGTGGATGCCTGGTCGCCTGGGAAGAAGAAGGCAGAGGTGGAAGAGGCGGCGGTCATGGGAGAGACGGCGGCTACGACAGGGATGGAGGCCACGACAGGGATGGAGGGCACAACAGGGACCAGAGGCATGACTAACGTCGTCAGGAGAACTAATACATGAAACATTTACTGTTTGCGGTTTTGTTCTCTCTGCTGGCTTCCCCGGCCTTTGCCGGAGAAATCAGCTTGCTCGGCGGTTATGGGGTGACTGATAAACCGCTTGAAAGAACTTTCGCCTGGCAGGTCCAATATATGGAGGGACTTGGCGACCATTTCGCGTACTCCCTTTCGTATATTAACCAGGGGCATTTTATCGCGCATCACCGTGACGGTAATGCCGCCAATCTCTGGGTCCGGACCAATCTTCTCGACCGGCAGCTTTCGCTCGGCGCCGGCATCGGCACCCTGTTTTATTATGACACCAAACAGCCTGTCGCCGGAGGTCCGGCACGGGACCTGCACGGCTGGGGGACCATGGCCAACGTGGCGGCAACCTGGTACACAAAGAGCCGATGGTTTTACCAGATGCAAGGCTACTGGGTCAGGGGTGGCAACAGCTTCGATTCACTGTCGGCGCTGGCAGGCATCGGCTACCAGCTTGATGCCCCCCCATCAAAAGGGCCTGACGTTAAAGGAACCCGCCTGAGCGAAAGGGCCACCGAGAATGAACTTACACTATTTGGAGGCGAAACGGTCGTGAACATCCCCGGCGACGGCCATTCGCGCGCCGCTGCTCTCGAATACCGGCGCGGGATCTGGCGTTATCTGGAGTGGACTTTAGGCGCTCTTTACGAGGGGAGAAGCGCCTTGATCGACCGGTACGGCCTGACTACCCAACTCTGGCTGGCGAAACCTTTTCTGGATGACCGTATCGCCCTGGGCATCGGGGCAGGACCATATTTCGCACAGGATAAGCGTCTCGACACCAAACAGGACCGAACACACGTAATCTTCTCAACGACCGGAAGCTACCGCATCAGCAAGGATTGGCTGATGCGGGTGACCTGGGACCGCATAATTACAAGATACGACCGGGACACGGACATATTCCTCGGCGGCATCGGGTACCGGTTTTGAAACAGGCCATAATATGACAAAATACGCCGATTCACTGAACATCGCCGAAACCAATCGGAGCTTCTACAATGCGCTCTGGTCGAATTCATACATGGAACATCCGGAGCGCTTCAATACCTGGCCGTTGATTTCAGAATTGCTTCCTGCTGCGCCGGATCGCCTGGAGATCGGGCCGGGCCTTCGTCCCCGCTTGCCGGTTGAAGGCACACATTTCATCGATATCAGCGCCCCTGCGATTGAGCGATTGCAGGCGGGCGGCGGAGCCGCCCGGCAGGGCGAAATCTGCGAATTGCCCTACAGCGAGCGGAAATTCGATCTCGTATGCGCTTTTGATGTCATAGAGCATGTCTGGGATGACCGGCAGGCGTTTGCTGAACTGAGCCGCGTGCTCAAGGATGGCGGAATCCTGATTTTTTCGGTGCCGCTCCATGCTCATCTATGGACGGAGTTCGATGAGTGGGCCGGTCATGCGCGGCGTTACGATCCAGGCGATCTGCTGACTATTCTGTCAGCCAACAATCTGGTGCCGGAGAAGAGCGCTGCCTTCGGAATGCAACCCTCCAATCCGAAACTTATGAAGTTCGGGATGTGGTTTCTTAAACATAGTCAGCGAGAGGCAATGTTTTTCTACAACAGGGTATTTATGCCGCTCGGAATCCATTTTCAGAAAAGTTTGAAAATTATGAGTGGATTTATGGACACAACCGGCGTGGACGAGATCGTGTTCGTATGCCGGCGAGGCTCTCGTCCGCTACCTGTCAGCTCTTCTTAAGTGAAAGTTTGGAATTTTGCTCCCCCGCCCCTTGCGGGAGGGGGTCGGGGGGTGGGGGAAGTCAATTACAGGCAATGAACCACGATAACCTTCAGAACTCCCTCAATATTTTATATTACATCATTGTTCCAAAATCTTAATATGGTAAACCCGTTGGCAGTGGAACAGGCGTCTCTATGATTGTTGTAGTCATTCTTTTCCGCATGCTGTCCACCGTCAAGCTCAATTTGAATGGAATGACGTGGTTTCATGGCAGCTTCCCCCACCCCCTAACCCCCTCCCGCAAGGGGCGGGGGGACTTTTTAGAACCTTGAAAATGTCCAAACTCCAGTCATCCGGAGTTTCCGGATGGAAACAAGTTAGCGGAGTTGCGAATTCTGAATGGAGAAGAGTCATGGAGGAGAACAGTGAAGGCAACTCTTGGGCTAAAAGGCTGAAAAGCTCCAAAGCGTTTCGCCGGGGTGTCGGCATACCTGCCATAATTGCCGTTGTTCTCTATGTCGCATCTTTTTTCCTGGATGAACCTCTTCGGAGCAGCATGGAACAGAAAATGAACCGAGACCTGAAAGGGTATTCGGTCCGGCTGCCTAAGTTGCATGTCCAGTTGCTTGGACTCTCACTGACCTTGAAAGGAGTGATCGTCTCCCAGCAGGCCCATCCTGAACTTCCCGTCATAACTATTCCGGTTCTGAAGGCCAGCATCCATTGGCTCGGGATCTTCTCGGGGAGGCTCGTCGCTGAATTCATGCTGGACCAGCCGAAAATAAACATCAACCTGCAGCAGCTGCGCCACGAGGCGGAGAGCAAGGTGCCGCTCAAAGAGCGCGGCTGGCAACAGGTGGTTGAGGATATATACCCGCTCAAAATAAACACTCTGAAAATCAAAGACGCCAGCATTACCTATATCGACAAGGACCAGAAAAGACCTCTCATCCTGAACCATTTCAACCTCAAGGCAAACAATATCCGCAACATCCATCTCCCGGACCAGGTCTATCCCTCCTCGTTCCATCTCGATACGGCAATCTTTGATACCGGACACGGTACTGTCGATGGAGCGGCAAACTTCCTCGCCGAGCCGTTTCCCGGCATAAAGGGGCGCCTGAAGCTTGAAAAAGTGCCGATCGATTATTTCAATACGGTGATTGCCCGCTCAAACATCTCCCTGCATGGCGGTCTGCTCCGGGCGACCGGCGACGCCGAATATTCACCAAAGGTGAAAAATGTCCATCTGGAAAACCTGGATATTCAGGGTATGAATATGGACTACATCCATACGCAACGCACCGCCGGAGCTGAAAAAAAACGCGCGGTAGAGGCGGGAAAAACCGCGATGAATCTCACCAATAAACCGGGCCTGTTGATTCGCGCCGACCGGGTGAGCTTGACGGGATGCACCCTCGGGATGGTGAATAAAGCTGCGAGGAGACCATACCGCATATTCCTGTCTGATACGGATTTACAGATGAGCAACTTTTCCAACCAGTTTTCGCAGGGAACAGCGAAGATTATTCTGAAGGCTAAATTCATGGGAAGCGGCATAACTACGGCATCCGCAAATTTCCGGCCGGAGAAAGAGGGGCCCGATCTCGACCTCTACGTAAAAATCGAGGAATCCCAGCTGACGGCGATGAACGATCTGCTGCGCGCCTATGGAGATTTTGATGTTTCTGCCGGGATATTTTCCCTCGTCACCGAGTTGCATTTCAAAAATGGCGCCATTTCCGGGTATATCAAGCCGTTCTTCAAGAATACAAAAGTGTATGACAGGCGAAAGGATAAGGATCGCGGCATCTTTCATCAAATGTACGAGAAGATGATCGGCGGGGTCGCTAAAATTCTTGAAAACAGATCGCACCGGGAAGTTGCCACCAAGGTGGATATCAAGGGGAAAGCGAATAAACCGGAAACCAGCAGTTGGCAGATTGTTGCAGAACTCATAAAAAATGCTTTTTTCAAGGCGATTCTACCAAGCTTTGAAAAAGAGGTAACCGGGGGAGGCAAACGCTGAGTTACTCGGAGCATCATCAATTGCTTGACGATCTGATACGAAGCCTCAAACGGTTTGGAAATATTTTTATTCGATTCTGCCTCCTTGCAATGGCGGGGTGGGCCGCATTTGCAATACTGTTTTCAAATCTGCCCGGTTTCTCTCGCCCCTTGTTAGCGGGCATCTTTGCTATTCTTAGCCTGGCGGCTCTCGTTGGCAGGTATAGCAACCGGCGGACACGGCTCGGATTTCTGATTTCATTCACAGCGCTCCTTGTCTGGTGGCTTTTCATTCCGCCGTCCAATGGGAGGAACTGGCAACCGGATGTGGCTCTGCTTCCCTGGGCTGACATTCATGGGAACATGGTGACTGTCCACAATATTCGCAACTGCGACTACCGGAGCGAAACCGATTACACCGTCCGGCATTACGACAGAACTTTTGATCTTAACAAATTGAAGAGTATCGATCTCTCCCTGATCCACTGGGGATCGCCCTATATCGCCCATACCATGCTCAGCTTCGGTTTCGAAGAAGGCGGTTTTATCTGCTTCTCCGTCGAAACCCGTAAGGAGATCGGCGAAGAGTATTCGACCATCAAGGGCTTTTTCAGACAGTACGAAATGATTTATGTGGTTGCCGACGAACGTGACCTGATCGGTCTCAGGACCAATTACCGGGGTGAACAGGTCTATCTGTATCGCCTTGATGAGTCGCCGGATCTTGTGAAGAAGGTTTTTCTTGATTACCTGCGGGAGGTAAACTCGCTGAAAGATCGCCCCGAATGGTACAACGCGCTTACCAGCAACTGCACGACCAGCATCCGTATACATAAGGCCCCGTATAACCCTGATGACCGCCTCGACTGGCGGATTATCGTTAATGGTTTCATGGATGAAATGCTCTATGAGAGGAAGGCGGTTGATACAACCCTGCCGTTCCAGGAACTGAAAAAACGGAGTTTCATCAATGATCGGGCGAAAGGTCAGGACAAATCCGCCGATTTTTCGCAATTAATACGAATTGGACTCCCCGGAACAGAGTTTAACCGTTGAGGCAAAGGATTATAAACCACGAGCAGCAAACTGAAACTGGAGTAGTAGAGGATGGCCTTGTTACATACAAAACGCATAAAAAGGAGATTCAACATGATTAAAATCGGCAGGAACATTATTGCAGCAGTGCTGTTGGGCATTTTGATAGCCGGAGTGTCCGGATGCAAGAAAAAAGAGGGCCCGATGGAGCGAACCGGCAAGGAAATCGATAAAGCTGCAGAAAAAACCGGTCAAAAAATTGATAAAGCGATCGAAAAGAGCGGCGAGAAGATCGAAAAGGCCGGGGAAAAAATCAAGGAGTCTGTGAAATGACGTAAGGGACCTGTCAACCAGAATGTGTAAATGGTTTTTTCGGTATTAGAAAACAGATGAGGCTCTTGCAAAACTCCAAAAAGTCCCCTCCCCCCTGGCGGGGGAGGGTTGGGTGGGGGGGAGGTTGCCATGAAATCAGCATGTTGCAGCTTCACCCACCCCCCAACCCCCTCCTTTAGGCCCTTTGGGTCCGTCACCAGAAGTAGGTGCCCTTAGGCAAGGGAGGGGGAGTGTCATTCTAAGACTTTTGCAAGAGGCTCAGATGTGCAGGTTTTATTCACTCCCGTATTTGCCATCAAGCACCTGACGAACCTTAGTTGCTATATCAGGTAGTGAAAATGGTTTCTGTATGAAATTCACTCCTTCATCCAGAACACCGTGCTGAGAGATGGCATCGGCTGTATATCCCGACATAAAGAGGCATTTGAGCTGGGGATTTAGCGATTGAAGGTTATGGGCCAAATCTTTGCCATTCATTTCAGGCATAACTACGTCTGTTATTATTAGTTGGATTTTTCCGCCGTGTTCTTTGGCAAGACGAGTGGCCTCAGCCGGAGAGTTTGCAGATAGTACGGAATAGCCCTGTTTGGCGAGGATCGTCGAAGCCATATTCATTATAGCTAGATCATCTTCCACCAGCAAAATGGTCTCTAGGCCGCGTGGGGCTGGCGTCGCCATACTTTCATTTTGCGTAAGCACCGTTTTTCCGACATCTCGGGGGAGATAGATGGTGAAAGTAGTTCCTAAGCTAGGTTCGCTGTAGACATTGATGAAGCCGTTGTTCTGTTTAACAATGCCAAATACCGTTGAAAGCCCAAGACCTGTGCCTTTGCCAGTTTCCTTGGTCGTGAAGAACGGCTCGAAGATGCGATCCAGTGTCTCCTTGTCCATGCCGCAACCGTTGTCGCTGACAATGAGACGCACGTACTCACCAGGTAAGACATCAGCGTGTTTGGCGCAATACTCTTCGTCAATAATGCTATTTCCAGTTTCAATGATGATCTTACCGTCTTTGCTAATGGAGTCACGTGCATTTACACACAGGTTGGCAAGGATCTGGTCAACCTGCGACGGATCTAACTTGAGTAACCAAAGGTTTGGCGCAGGTTGCCATATAAGATGGATATCTTCTCCGATGAGTCGACCCAGCATCTTTAGCATGCTAGTCACGGTTTCGTTCAGGTCTAGCACCTTGGGAGCTATGGTCTGTCTGCGGGCAAATGCTAGTAATTGTCGGGTAAGGTCAGCCGACTGTTCGGCTGCCTTGCGAATTTCTTCCAGAAAGTTCCGTAGCTTAGCTGGATCTGATTCAGCGGAAGCCAGATACGTGCATCCGAGAATGACACACAGCTTGTTGTTAAAATCATGTGCGACACCACCAGCCAAGCTTCCCACCGACTCCATCTTTTGAGCCTGGTGGAGTTGCCCTTCGAGAGAAAGCCTAACTTCCTCTGTTTGCTTGCGTTGGGTGATGTTGCGGATGAAAGAGAAGAACTGATCGGTTCTCGGAAGGTAATTGGCGCTGATCTCGACATCGATTGTCTGGCCGCTCTTGGTGCGATGCCGCGTCTCGAAAAAAGCTTTTCCTGTCGTTTTGATCTTCTGCATCTCCCGATTAATCTCCCCTGATGACCATTGCACGTCAATATCCTTAATCCCGTGTGCAAGCAACTCCTCGCTCGTATAACCAAGCATGGAAGCAGAGGCATCGTTTACCTCAATCAGCTTGCCGGTCGATGCGTCCACCAGCCAGAAACCGTCCAGTGCGGTCATAAGGATTGCCCTGTGTCTCTCTTCACTCTCCTTCAACTCAACCTCGGACCGTTTGCGTTCGGTGATGTCACGGCCAATACCGATGGTACCAATGATTTTTCCACCTTCATCGAAAAGCGGCACCTTGCTTGTATGTAACCAGCGCATTTCTCCGGACTCCTCCCAAAGTTCATCCGTCTCAAATGGTTGCCCGGTCATAACAACTGACTTGTCGTCTTGCTGATATTTCGCCGCCAGCTCCGGTTTGTAGAAATCCTCATCAAGGTGGCCGTTAATGGTCTCCACAGATACTCCAAGCATTTTGGCATAATTGCTGTTGCAAGACAGGTACTTGCTGTTGATGTCTTTCTGCCAGATCATATCTGGCATCTGCTCAATAAGCGTGCGATATCTACGTTCACTAGCCCGCAGAGAGGATTCTGCCTGTTTGCGGCGGTATATGCTGACGATGAGTGCAGCTATGACAGAAATCAAGATGATGAAAGCAATGAGGGTGCCGATGACGAGTTGCCGGTATTCCTCAAAAAAGGATGGACTCTTGTACATAACGATACTGCCGGCGGGGAGGTGGTTTGTCGGGATATTCCATCTCTCCATCTGCCGGAAGTCGAACATGAAGCGGTTGATGCTTTCCCTCATGATGGGGATCTGGGACGGTGGTGTTCCGTTCAGGATCTGCATGGCCATTTGTGCGGCTTTTTCCCCCTGGAAGAGAGCGCTGTTGAGCTTTCCACCCACCGTTCCGAGTCCAAAGACAAAACTGTAGGGCGAATAGATCGGACGGCGGCTTTCCCTGGAGAGGATTGGCATAATGGTTGTTTGGTCGAGAAAGCCGTTCTTGTCCCGGAAGAAATCCCCATAGTAGGCAATGGTGTCATCGTCAAGTTTCGATAAACGGCTACGCAGGGCATCAACTGTTATCCCTGTCCCGTCTTCATCAAGAAAGACAAACTGAATGCGCCCTTCGTAGACTTTGGCCAGTTCTTTAAGAATGAGGCGGTTGCCGATGCCGTTTGTCGTGGTGTCAGTAATGATAGCAAGTTTTTTTGTTCTCGGGTGAAGGGCAAGCGCAACGTCTATGGTTTCCTTCCGATCCAGAATCTCCATAACCCCAGTGACAACCTTGCTGGCGACTATTTTCTCTTCGTCTACAGGATTATTTACTCCACAGAAGACAAAGGGTACCTGGGGAAAGATGGTTTCACGACGATCAAGCAGGAATTGCAAGGCATCGTCGTCGACGGTAATGATGACCTGAGGCTGAAGGGTACGATATTTCTCCGTTAAATGTTCCTGTATTGAGGCCAGTTGTTTTGAGCCAAGTTGTCCCGGAAAACGCTTGGTGTCCATGTATTCGACATAGAATTCAGCCTTCTGACCGGCATTGTCAAAGACCTTGTGGATTCCCTTCATGATATCGTCTGTCCAGGTGAAATCGGCGTGATATGACTGAAGGACAATGATGCGCCACGGGCCGCGATCAGCGGCATCCGACGGTAGCGCCCAGATGCCGACCCCAATAATTACCAGCGCAAAGAGAATCACTCGTGACTTTATCAAGCGCAACTGAAAAAAATCAAAGTTCATACAGTTTACTCCGCCCTGCTGCCACAGGCGTCAATTCATTTTATCTGCAATTCTATCTGCTACGTCATCATATCAGTTACATCCCAGCGACATGATCAAGCAGGGGCCTTCCTGCTTTTTAGTAATGCCATCTGTTCTTCAGCACATGTGGGACACATACCGTGGCTGAACTGAGCCTCGGAATTTTCGGTGATGTATTTTTCCATCTGTTGCCAGCTATCCTGATCATCCCTGATCTTTTTACAGTACATACAGATCGGGATAATGCCTTCAAGCCTCCTAATACGTGCAAACGCCTTTTCTCGTTCCTTTTCCGCCTGTATGCGCTCGGTAATGTCACGATTACTGCCACGTACCCCTTGGAATATACCTGAATTATCGATAACAGGGCGACAGACATGTTCTATCCAACGGACATCGCCTTCAGTATGGATGATCCTGAAAATAAGGGTATCAGCATGGATAGTTCCATCACTTACCTCATGCCGATGTTCGCTGAATAGAGCCTTGTCATCTGGGTGTACGATGTTCAAAAGCAGGCCTGAGTCGGCATAAAATTCCGCAGCATCGCGGCCAGTAGCCCACCGGCAGGAAGGCGAACAATAGGTGAAATTCTTCCCATCAGGAGCAATCCAAAACTCCCAGGCAAAGGTAAAATCTGCAACAATTCGGTATTTTTCTTCCTGCTGCATCAATTGGTCGATGGCTCTCTGTTCCTGGTTTCTAGCTCTATAGATTGTCCGGCTAACGAACACTGTACTTAAAATAACAATAAGCACAAACACTGAAAGTTGCGAAGCATGAACCCACCATTCAGCAAGGTACATCTGTCGAGAAATGCCAACGATGATATGGAGGGGATAATTCTCGACCTTTCGATAGGTCACCAGCCTGGCAATATTATCCGTTCCGGTTGGTGTATAATAGGTTGCCGATTTTCGACCTTCCGCGAGAAGCTTTTGTAATTCTTTAGAGACTGGTCTCTCTCCAACCGCAGTTCCTGGGGCACCGGATTCAGGATGACGCGTAATTAGTCCCATCTGCTCGTCACGCAATGAAATGACACTGTCTTTGCCAAGGTTGATTTTAGTGAACAGGCTATTTAATGTTTCAAGCAGGATCGGTCCATATACAACCCCGGCAAAGGAACCGTCCGGGTAGTTGAGCCGCCGTGCTAGGATTACGACCCATTTATGTGAAATCCGCCCCAATACCGGCTTGGAGATGACTAATTCCGCATGTGGATCATTCCTGAGCCGGTCAAAGTAATCACGACCAACCGCCGTTACGTGTGCGCTCGGATCAACCCCTGTGCCGAAATTGACGCTACCAATTGAATCGGCAATCCTCAGGCTGTCAAGCTGGGGCAAACGACCAAGCTGATTGTAGATGAAGGTATTAAGCGCCTTCGTGTTAATACCGCCGGCAAGTTGACGTTCATACTCGTCCTTAATCGCAAACAGTCCCAGATCAACTTGTTTGATAATGCCGATAATATTTTGTTCCAGCACCTGACAGATGTTTTGGGTATCAAGTTTAGCCACTGTTTCGTCCTGAGTGCGCTGATGATACAAGAACACACCTGCCAGTGCGATAAACAGCAGATTGAACAGCACTTCAATGTAGACGAGGCGTATTATAAATGCCGACTTGGAAAGGAGTGTATATGAAGTGTTAGACCTGCCAGGCATATAGAATCCTTCTCGTCAAGCAACCGGAAGTGAATGTGTAACGGTGGTCGGGGTTCGGTTAAATGGAACCCGCTTGCCTGGCAACGATCGAAGCATCACGCTGGTAAGAGTATTATCCTCGACTATCTGAATGTTCCCCAATGGGTTTTTACTCCAGTGATGGAATTGAAAGTCTAACCGCATTATCATGGATTGCAATGATAAAATTGAAAAGAAGTCCCTGAAAAACGAACTTTGTAAGTAGTTCCATGGCAGCAAGCAGATAACAGCAACATGACATTTAGTAGCTGGTCATTCTGCCTTCAAAAATAATGCTGAATTGATTCAGAGCTGATAGTTTCCTGGCCGGATCAATTATCCGGCCAGACTCTCACCTATTGCCTCAGCGTGGTCCGTCATATATGGCAGTTATGTTATAATCGACAGATTATGTTGACGGCTTTTGCATTTCACCGGGCGTTCTCTTTATTATTTTCCCCTTTATTATCAGACCACTGCACCCCGGATACCCTCCAAAATCCCATGGCACGCAAGTTGCGAAGTTGCTGGTTGTCAAAACATAGGCCGGTCGCTAATTCTGTGAAATTTGAGTCGCTATCAATTCCAAGGGGGGGTGAGTTATGGGATAGCAACAGAGGGAATTAAAGAGTGTTTAAAATGTTACATAAATTAACTATCAAGGAGAAAACATGAAAAAGACAAGTATTCTGTTCCTGCTTCTCGCAGTCGTTTTGTTCGGTATCACCTCTCCGGTATCCGCTGAGGAAAAACCTGCTTCAGAAACAGCCTCAAACTATGTGCTGCTCAAAGGGGGAATGTATTCGCCAAGCATGACTTTCGACCTTAATAATTTCAACGGCGGCACTACATCCCATTTTGACAGCAAGACCGGATTCGCCGGCGAGGTCGCAATCGGCCATTACTTTCTTCCGATGCTCGCCGTTGAACTGGCGGGCGGCTACTTTGAGAGCAAGGGCTCACCGGCGGCAGGACCAGGCGATACGAAGCTGAGAGTCATACCGATGATCGCGACCGGAAAGGTTCTCCTCCCGTTAGGGATCTTCGAACCGTACGGACTGGCTGGAATCGGGGCCTACTTTACCAATATGGAGGTGAGCAACAATACCGGCAGCGTGCGGGGTTCCACTGAAGTAACCTATGGATTTCATGCCGGCGCCGGCTTCAACATTAATTTGCATAATCACATGTTCCTGGGACTTGAGGGTAAATACCTGTGGGCCGAGCCTTCATTCGGCGGCCAGCATGTCCAGTTGGACGGTTTCATAACGACCGCCGATATCGGATTCAGGTTTTAAGAACTCTTCATAGCATCATTACAGGCTTCAAAAGTTCAACAAACAAACTGACTATAAAAATTCAAATGGAGGCAGATCAAAATGAAGAAGATTCTATCCGCAGTAATCGGCACTTTCGTCGCAATGTTTTTTACCACAGCAGGATTCGCCGCAGATGCTGACAAACCGGTTGTTATCGCAGGCCCTGCCGCCGTTTCCTCTCCTGCCGGCGAACTGCAGAAAGACGAAAAAACAGTAAAAGCGGAAGCGAAAGCTGCAAAAACAAAAGCGACAGCAGATGCAAAAGCAGATGCCAAAGCGAAAAAAGCGAAAGCAGAAGGCAGAGCAAAGAAAGTAAAAGCGAAAACGGAAGCAAAAGAAGAAAAAGCTGTAGCGGAAACAAAAGCTGAGGCCAAAGAAGTAAAGGCAAAAACAAAAGCGGAAGCCAAAAAAACAAAAGCAAAGGTAAACGCCGATGCAAAGGCTGCCAAAGCAAAAGCTGAAGCGGATGCCAAAGCGGCGAAAGAGGCTGCTCCTGCTGCCAAGTAATTTGTCCGCAAACTAAATGGATGCGGCGTGTCATGCACCGACCGGTCATTGGAGCAGTTGACTGCTGATGCATGATGCGCCGGAACGCGGGTTCGGTGTCAAAATGGTTCGGAATAAACCATTACTAAATATAGTAAAAGGAGAACTAAAAATGAAAGCAATACATTTCAGATTCATACTGGTGGCAGCGCTCGCTTTTCTGATGTCCGGCGTCTCTCTCGTCGCTGCAAAATCAAATATGGACAACCGCATCGAATTGTCCGCCCAGAAGTCGCATGTATTCCAGACCTATCTTCTAAGCGATGATATCAGAATTGAGTCCAACGACGGAGTTGTGACCTTGACGGGAGTCGTCACCGAATACTTCCACAAATCGCTGGCCCAGGAGACCGTAGCCGGCCTCCCCGGTGTCAAGAGTGTGGACAACAGGCTTGAAGTC
Organism: Desulfuromonadaceae bacterium; assembly: GCA_028712665.1. Lineage (GTDB taxonomy): Bacteria > Desulfobacterota > Desulfuromonadia > Geobacterales > Pseudopelobacteraceae > JACRCG01. The sequence goes on along the minus strand of JAQTRC010000071.1, from coordinate 1,782 downwards.
AAAGGCGACCCCCCCACGGCAAACTCCGATGCGTGGGTCCGTGACAAAGTGAGAGCAACGCTGCTGTTTCATCGTAGCGTGAGTACAGCCACAACCGAGGTTGACGTCAAAGACGGCATCGTGACTCTGCGGGGGAATGCTGCCAGCAAGGAGCAAAAGGAGTTGACAACTGAATACGCCAGGGGTGTCGAAGGTGTTAAAGATGTAACCAATGAGATGACCGTGGCAAAGAGTTCGAAAAAGAAGCGAACGGTGGGCGAAAAGATCGATGACGCCTCCATTACCGCCCAGGTCAAGATGACGCTGCTTTATCACCGCTCGACCAGCGCCCACAATACCAAGGTCGTGACGAAGCGTGGCGTGGTCACATTAGAGGGGAAGGCCCACAGCATAGACGAATTTAACCAGGCCACCAGGCTCGCAAACGATGTAAACGGTGTAAAGGGCGTAAAGAACCTGATGTCTGTCGAGTAGTTAGAATCCAGTTTCCATCCTTAAAACTCCGGATAAGAAACTGCTGATTATCAATTGTAATTTTTTTTACTCAGGTTGTTCGAATGTCCGGGTGCAGTACGGAGGTAAATCATGTCCGATTCTGTCGTTCTTAACGACGACGATACTGGAGGAGTCATATCCGAGGTCCGTAGCGAAGCGGATCTGCTCAAGGCCGGCGCGCTGCAGAGAGCAATTTTCAACAGCGCCAACTTCTCGAGCATCGCCACCGACGCGAGGGGGGTCATCCAGATCTTCAACGTCGGCGCGGAGCGGATGCTAGGATATACGGCCGCCGAAGTAATGAACAAGATCACGCCGGCCGACATTTCCGATCCCCATGAAGTGATCGCGCGCGCCAAAGCGCTCAGCGTCGAGCTGGACACCCCGATTACGCCCGGCTTCGAGGCATTGGTGTTCAAAGCCTCACGCGGGATAGAGGACATCTACGAACTGACCTATATCCGTAAAGATGGCAGCCGCTTCCCGGCGGTAGTCTCCGTCACGGCACTGCGAGACGCGCAGGACGCCATCATCGGCTATCTGCTTATCGGCACAGACAACACGGCACGCAAGCAGGCGGAAGAGGCGCTGCTCAAAGCCGGGGCTTTGCAGAGCGCGATTTTCAACAGCGCCAACTTCTCGAGCATCGCCACCGACGCGAAGGGGGTCATCCAGATCTTCAATGTCGGCGCGGAGCGGATGCTGGGATATACCGCCGCCGAAGTGATGAACAAGATCACGCCGGCCGACATTTCCGACCCGCAGGAAGTGATAGCGCGCGCAGAAGCATTGAGCCTGGAGTTGGGAACCCCGATAACTCCCGGTTTTGAGGCATTGGTCTTCAAGGCCTCGCGCGGGATAGAGGACATCTACGAGTTGACCTATATCCGTAAAGACGGAAGCCGCTTCCCGGCGGTAGTCTCCGTCACGGCGCTGCGCGACGCTCAGGACGCCATCATAGGCTATCTGCTTATCGGCACCGACAACACCGCACGCAAGCAGGCGGAAGAGGCGCTGCTCAAAGCCGGAGCTTTGCAGAGCGCGATTTTCAACAGCGCCAACTTCTCAAGCATCGCCACCGACGCGAAGGGGGTCATCCAGATCTTCAACGTCGGCGCGGAGAGGATGCTGGGGTATACCGCCGCCGAAGTTATGAACAAGATCACGCCGGCCGACATTTCCGATCCACAGGAAGTGATCTCGCGCGCCAAAGCGCTCAGCGTCGAGCTCGGCACCCCGATTACGCCCGGATTCGAGGCATTGGTCTTCAAGGCCTCGCGCGGGATA
>JAQTRC010000172.1 GCA_028712665.1 Desulfuromonadaceae bacterium | reverse complement strand
GTCCGATGACGCGGCGCGACTTGAAAAACTGAATGTAATCAGGCGACAACTGGCTGAAGGTTCCTACAATATCAGCGGAAAAGACGTCGCTGAAAAAATGCTGAAAATCCTCCAGAGCTAAGAGCTGTGAGCCCCGCCTTAAAACGGCGGGGCATCTTTTTGATCCGACCCGCACATTTTTCAATCGAACAATTTCCTGCTTGACCCGCTTCATCTCACGCGTTACATTCAGCTGAGTACATTTCATACTCAAGCGAGTTGTTTTATTGCCGCGCTTGTAAGCAGGAACCGACATGCCTATCAGCAGCCATATCGAAGAACTTCGACAAAAAATCGCAAACTATGGAAAAGAGAATCAGGGCGAACTGCTCTATGCCCTGGCCGAAGCAGCCCAGCTACTTTCCGGCTGCGTTCAGCTGCGCATCTACCTTGAAGATCTGACGCGCGGCGCGCTCACGTGCGTTTATGCCACAGGTCCCCGTTCTACAGAGATTCGTGAAGCAGGTTTTGCAATCGGCTCGACGGAAACAGTCATTTCATCGGTGTATATGAGCCAACACCCGGTGGATTTCAAGACGGCTGGTGTGCCAAAGGATTCACCGGACGCCCATTTTGCCCATCGCTTCGGCTTCCGCTCCAGCTATGTCATGCCGGTGGTAAGCCTGGGCAAATCCATCGGCGTACTCTGTATCGATCAGGATCACCCCGGCGAGGTACTGGCGGCAACGGAGAGATCCCAACTGGCGGAGCTGGTCGGTTTTGCGGCCGATCATCTCGATCAGGCCCGAATTTACCACCAGCAGGTGCAGCTTGCCCGGCGTCTGGAGGAATTCAAATCGCGCGAGGCGGCGGCCATGATGGTCCGGTCGGCAGTCAAACTGATTGAAAAGGTATCGCTGGCATCGGTGCTGGTCCCGGCGCAACAGGAAGATGCCTCCGGAGCCCTGGAAATTCTGGCCAGTTATTCGGATGAAGAGAAGCTCAAGCAGCTCTATGACCAGCAGGGGGCCATTGATCTGCACAAGGGTAAGTCATTGATCTCGAACTATATAAGCGCTCAGGCTATCATAACTGACGAGCGCCTGATGAAACCGCTCTTTATAGCCGATCTGACTCAGCATAACCTCCAGAAACGCGCCCTGACCGAATCCATGGAACTTCGTTCACTATACGTGGTGCCACGCTTCGACCAAAAAAATCACCGGATTATCTGCCTGGTAAATTACTACTCACGGGACCTTTACCGTTTCAGCGACTTCGAGATGGGTCTTTTGCAGACCCACGCCGAAATGGTCGAGAGGGTTATAAGCGAGGTCGGCGGCGAGCATCTAGAAATAAGCGTTCTGTCGGAGATTTCCGACCTGTTGAACGAGCGGGCCGAGAACCTGCAACCGTTTCTGACGAAGGTGCTTTCAAAAGCGACCGAGTTGATCGGGGCCGATACCGGCAGCATTGCCGTGGTCACCGAGCGGGAGGGAACTTTATGGCTGGTGGTGGAGGATGAGAATGGTGTTATCATCGGCGCGAAAAACAAGGAGTGGTTGAAAAAATATATACCCCCCTTTCCTGTCGGAGGAGAAGAGTTGCCGACTGAAGAGCGGAGCCTTACCGGATACGTCGCCTTTAGCAAACAGCCCAAGATCATAGCCAGGGTGGAGGATGAGCGGGAGGGTAGAGGATTTCACCGCTCCATGAGCGATCAGCTTAAAAGCGAGATTGCCGTTCCGGTCATCTGTGATGATGAAGTCATTGCGGTCATCTGTCTGAACTCTCTGCAGTATGATTTCTTCAGCGAGGAGCATCGCCGTATCCTGCAGATCATAGGCTCACTGACAGCCCGGCATGTCTCCGACCTGCAGCGCATCGAGCGGCTGCAGGGAGAGGTCAACCGCCTTAACAAGGATGTTGCCTACAAGGATCCGCACGTTTCATCCTATCTGTTGGGCAATATAATCGGCAACAGCCCAAAATCGCAGGAGGTTGTGGATTTCATCAACACGGTTTCCCCGCCGCTCTTTAACCGCATAATATTCTGGGCGCGCAACATTCTGCAGGAGGCCACTATCGGTCTCCCCTCAATCCTGGTGACCGGCCAGACCGGGTCGGGCAAGGAATTTTTCTTCAACAACCTGTACAACAAGCTTAACGAGCTGTATCGCAGCCATCTGAATCCAAACGGCGAACTCCCTGTCAAGAAGTGCAATATCGCAGCCTATTCAGGAGAGCTGACCTATTCAGAGCTGTTTGGTCACAAGAAGGGGGCTTTTACCGGAGCCTATACCGACCGGCGTGGAATATTGGAAGAAACCACCGGCGGGATTGTCTTTCTTGACGAAATCGGCGATGCTGATCCGAAAACCCAGGTGCAATTGCTGCGATTCCTCGATAATGGCGGATTTGTCCGCTTGGGCGAGAATACCGACCGCTACAGCCGCGTACTTCTGGTGGCGGCAACGAATAAAAATCTGAATGAGGAAATCTCCGCAGGGCGTTTTCGCGAGGATCTGTATCACCGGCTTTCAGAACTCTCTATCCGCCTGCCGTCGCTTAATGAACGACGCGAGGATATCCCCGACCTTTCGGTACACTTTCTGGGAAAGCTCTATCTTACCTATCGGGGAGATAAAGAGACTAATGAGAAGCAACCGCAGCTGACCAAAGAGGCCAAGGATATTCTGATGCGCCATAGTTACAAGGGGAATATCCGCGAACTGCGCAGCATCCTCTTGCGGGCGCTTTTCTTCCGGAACAAGAGTGTAATTACCGGGGAAGCCATTTCCATGGCTATAGCCGGCACCGCCTGCCTGGAGGCGCGACCATCCTTGCCGCAGGCCAGGGATCTCGATGAACGTCTGGCCGGAGAGATTCTGGAAAAGATAGCGCTGGGGGGCGATTTCTGGGCGGACGTATATGAGCCGTTCTCTCGAAACGATATATCAAGGGAAACCGTCCGGACGGTAATCGAAAATGCAAGGGCGAGGGCAGGCAAGACCATGCCGGCGGTGGCGCGTTATCTCAAAGCTCTGGATGCAGGGCAGACGCCGGAAGATGAGCAGCGGCAGCTGTTCCGGTTCAAGAATTTTTTGTACAAAACAGTGAAGCTTGGATAGGGATTATTATGGAATCGGCCCGCCACATCTCCGAACTGAAGAAGCTTGAAGCGAAACTGCTGGAAACCATGGAAGCCGCTGAATGCAGCGAACGGGCCAGGCTGGAAAGCGAAGAGCGCCTCAAACTGGTACTTGACGGCAGCAACGACGGATTCTGGGACAGGGAGATACCGAGCGGCAGGATAAATATTAACCGCCGCTGGGAGAGAATGCTCGGTTATTCCATAGACGAGATCGATCATAATGTAAGTTCCTGGGAGCGCCTGGTTCATCCTGATGATCTTCCAGCGGTAACCGGATCGCTAACCCGGCACCTCGAAGGGGAGACCCCGTTTTATGAAGCCGAATACAGGATGCTTACAAAATCCGGAGAGTGGAAATGGATTCTTGACCGGGGAAAGGTAGTCAAATGCGACACCGACGGAAAGCCGCTTAAGGTTGCCGGTACTTACACCGATATCAGCGACCGGAAGCATGCGCAGGAACAGCTTGCCGCCAAACAGTTGCAGCTGGAATCGCTTAATCAGTCTCTTCAGAAGCGGATAAAAGAAGCTGTGGCCGAATTGCGACAGAAGGATCAGGTACTTATAATCCAGGGGCGCCGGGCTGCCATGGGGGAGATGATCGGCAATATTGCGCACCAATGGCGGCAACCGCTTAACGCGTTGTCCATGCTCATCTCCAACCTCCAGTTTGCTCAAAAAGAGAATGAGCTTACCGAGGAATATCTGAACG
>JAQTRC010000171.1 GCA_028712665.1 Desulfuromonadaceae bacterium | reverse complement strand
CATCGCCCGGTTTCATGTTGAAAAAATTACCGTCGTTCTTCTCAACTACGAATTTCAACTCCCCTTTGTAACGGTTCCTGAAGGTTTCAAGCATGTTTTTCTCGGCAAAGAGGTCGGGCGTTATGACGTTCAGGCTCTTTCCGCTGAACTGGCTGACGTTAACGCTGGCGACATACCGTTGCTGGGTCACAATCTTGATCGTCTGCCAGGAAATCATAATTCCGAAGGCTAAAGCCATGGTCCATAGAAATCTTTTCATCTGTCAAACTCCCTGAGAATCTGTTATTACCGCACTTTATACGGGGGTATAAAGAAGCCCTGTTTTTCGGGGAAAAGCAGGGCTCCTTACGGCGTTTACCTGACGGCAGTATATTCTTACTTGAAGCTCTTGGACTGATCGGCCATCCCTTTTATCTTTGAGTAGAAGCCGTTGGCCGGGATAGGGGTCCGCGCCCCGGAGACGATGGCGGCGGACGCGTAAACCGTAACTACCGTAGGATCGTCCTTGGATTGGCCGAAGGTATAAGCGATCAGCTTGCCCCCACCCTGGTCGGTGGCGTATTCCCATGCAAGCGAGTATTTCTTCGCCGCCTCAGCGTCCAGCTGCACCGGCGCCCAGTCGCCTCTGTCAAGGCTCTGCAGTATCGCCTTGACATTGATATCCATGTCTTCTGCGGTAACCCCGTCCTCTTTCAGGCATTTCAGCTTTGCCGTCAAAAATTCAGGGGACGGTTTTCCGGCTTCCTTGGCGGCGGGCGCTGCGCCCTTTCCAGCTTCCCCCGCCGGTTTTTTCTGTTCACAGCCAGCGAAAACAAAGGCGGACAAACAACAGACCAAAAACATTTTGAACAGACCACTCATTCCATTTTCCTCCTGGTTTGTATTTTGTGTTGCTGAATTGTCAGTCATTTTAATCTGTTGTTTTATAGCAGATTGTAAACGTTAATGCAATTAATAATAATGCGTATATTGTTGCAGAAACAGTCCATCAGGCACCTTCATTTTGCACATATATATAATCTTGTTATATAATACTGTTGACGACAGTTACGCCGATGTGATATCTTTTCCGCGCTAAAAAACAGGCCTATCTACTTAGAGATCCGTCAAATATCAATTTGGTTTTTTAATTGAATGAGAAGTAAGCCGCAACAATTGTTTGCGCCACTCTCCCGGAATCGGTTTCTGAATCGTCTGTTTCAATCCGAGTCAAAACTCATTTTGATTGTGTGTAACGGGTCCCGGTAACCCTGTCGACTTAAATAATGAAACATATCCTATAGTGAGGGGAGTTTTCATGCTTGCAATACTTGTAGTCATCTTTGTGATCGCCTACGCCGCCATCGCGCTCGAACATCCGATCAAGATCAACAAATCAGCTTCGGCCCTGATGGGGGCCGGCCTGCTCTGGACGGTCTATGCCCTCTTCTCCGGCGATCACGAACTTGTGGGGCGTCAGCTCAACGAATCTCTCGCCTCGACCGCCCAGATCGTATTCTTCCTGATGGGGGCGATGACGATCGTCGAGGTGGTCGATGCCCATAACGGTTTCTATGTGATCACCTCCCGCATCAAGACCACCAAACTCTCATCCCTGATGTGGCTGGTCGGATTCGTAACCTTCTTCTTAAGCTCCGTTCTGGACAACCTGACCACCACAATCGTGATGATCTCGCTGATGAAGAAATTGCTCGACAACCATGACGACCGCCTCTTCTTCGCCGGTATGATCGTGGTCGCCGCCAATGCCGGAGGCGCCTGGACGCCGATCGGGGACGTGACCACCACGATGCTCTGGATAGGGGGACAGATCACCACCCTGGCGATCATGAAGGGGGTATTCATCTCCTCGATGATCAACCTTATCGTACCGCTGCTGGTAGTGAGCTGGATGGTCAAGGGGCGCGAGGTCGTCTCGCCCCCTCAGGCTGAAGATAGCGGCCTCTTGCAGACCACCCCCTTCGAGCAGAACCTTATGTTCTGCATGGGGCTTGGGACGCTGGTGGCGGTGCCGGTATTCAAGGGAATCACCCACCTTCCCCCCTTCCTCGGGATACTGTTCGGCCTCGGCATCCTCTGGCTGGTGGGCGAGTTGATCCACCGCAATAAGGAAGAGGATGAGAAGGAGCACCTGACTCTGACACATGCCCTGAAGAAGATCGACATGAGCTCAATCGTCTTCTTCATCGGCATCCTGCTGGCTGTTGCAACCCTTGAGCACACCCATATCCTGGGGGCGCTGGCCAAGTGGCTGGATCAGACCGTCGGCCGACAGGATGTAATCGTCACGATCATCGGCCTGGTCAGCGCGATCGTCGACAACGTCCCGCTGGTGGCGGCCTCGATGGGGATGTACAGTATGGCGCAGTATCCGGCGGACAGTTTCCTCTGGGAGTTCATGGCCTACTGCGCCGGCACCGGCGGTTCGATCCTGATCATCGGCTCTGCTGCCGGTGTAGCCGCGATGGGTTTGGAGAAGATCCACTTCTTCTGGTACGCAAAAAAGATCGCCCCGCTGGCCCTGATCGGCTACTTCGGCGGCATCGCCGCCTATATCGTCCAGTACAAGCTTTTTCACTGAGGCTTATTGAACATCGAGTAAAAGCAAAGACGGGGAGTGATATCCCCGTCTTTTTTTATCCTCTCAGATTTGATCTCATTGTAAATAACAGATCTTGTACTATAATTCAGTAGTGTCCGGTTTGGTCTTTGCATTAAACCTCCCCCTCCCTTGACGGGAGGGGGGACTTTTGGACAACCGCAAATACCAAACCGGACAACACTGACTATATCTGCTTGACTGCGAAAAATGTTACCGCGAGGGTGCGATGCCGCACAATGCAATCAACGAAGAGAGCCTCTTTTTCATCCGGATCGAAAAGCTGAGCAAAGGCCCGGCGGTCACATGCACGCCGGACCAGGATGCCGTCGAAGTGACCAGGATCATGCAAGAGCATGACAGCACCGGCCTCATCGTCGTGGAAGACGGTCTCCCGGTCGGCACCTTCACAATCCGCGACCTCCGGAAGCTCATCTCCGATACCGGAGGAGCAATCATCGGCCGTAAAATCCGGGATATCATGGGGCGCGGACTTATCACCGTCCGGCTGCACGACTACGTTTACGACGCCATATTCAAAATGGCAATGCACAACATCCATCGTCTCGGCGTCGTAAACGAAGAGGGTAAGCTCGTCGGCGTTCTTACCGATACCGACCTGTTGAGAATCCAGACCCGCACACCTCTCTACCTTCTACAGAAGATCGAAGCCGCCGAATCTATCGATCAGTTAAAGAAGATATCCCGGCAGATTATGGACGTGGTGACTTTTGCCTCTCAGGCGGGAGCCGATATAATTAGTCTTGTGCAGCTTATTTCACAGTTCAACGACGCCGTCACCCACCGACTGATTTCGCTGCTTGAGAGCATCGAGGGGATAGCTCTTCCCGAAGGGGCCGCCTACCTGGCCCTTGGAAGCGAAGGGAGGAGCGAACAGACACTCCGCACCGACCAGGACAGCGCCATCGTATACAGAGACGATCTGACAGAGGAGAGGCTTCGCGAGGTAGAACGCTTCGCAATCCGTATCGCCGATGCCCTGGATGAAATCGGCGTTCCACGTTGTCCCGGCAACTCCATGGCCAGCAATCCCGAGTGGCGCCACTCCCTGTCCGAATGGAAGCAGATACTCGATCAGTGGATGACCATACCCTCGTCGGAGAATATGGTCAAATTCGGCATGTTCCAGGACCTGCGCGCGCTCCATGGCGATAAAACCCTGGAAAAAGAGCTTCACGACCAGATCCTTGCCGAAGCAGCGCATAATTCCATTTTTTTGTTCAATATTGCTCGAAACGTTTGCCGTTTTCCACCTCCGCTCGGCA
>JAQTRC010000170.1 GCA_028712665.1 Desulfuromonadaceae bacterium | reverse complement strand
AATAACAATAAAAAAGCGCCCTTTGTGATGCAGGCTGGCTCAATGGTAATAAAGCATCGGCGGCGGTTGATTCACGGCAGAATCCTCAAAATGAAGATTAAAGCCATGACTGTCACACATTTAACCTCGAAACAAAAAAAGAGCTACAGCATTTCGGCTGTAACCCAACGTTTTTAGTGGCGGAGAGGTATGGATCAGAAAATGATGAGCCCTCGATACCCTTTGCCACACATATAGGCATTCTTCGTCCATAAACAGGCTTCCGAGCTTCCGAATCAGAAACAATCGCTCTGAAAAACCTGCTTTTGCGGATCATTTTGACAAATGTTTTTACTGCCGGTTCAAACTCCACCCATAACCCGAAAACTACAATTACTAATCCGCAGAGTGCAATTGGTTCCATTTTGAGATCTCCTGTTTTCCTGGTCTGAATTTAATATTTCCAATTGATTTCTAAAGTTGCCGGTAAACGCCTATTACCTTGCCGACTATCGTTACTTCACCCTCTTCAGGATAGATGAGTATTGGTTTCATCTCCGGGTTCGCCGGCTGCAGGCGAATGTGGTCATGCTCCTTGTAAAACCATTTGACGGTGGCCTCGCCATCCAGCATGGCAACGACTATGTCTCTGTTTTCAGCGGTCAGCTGTGGTCGAACAAGGGAGAGATCACCGTCTAAAATACCGGCGTTAATCATGGAGTCACCGCTCACCCTCAGGAAAAAACAATCGGCCCCCTTGACCGCCACCTGGTCAACTGAAAAATATCCTTGAATATCTTCGATAGCGGTGGAGAGTTGACCGGCACGGACAGTTCCGACAATCGGCAGGGAGACAGGACGGCTGTTAGGGGTCTTCAGGGAGATCCCGCGATTCACGTTTTCCCGCTTGATATACCCCTTACGCTCCAACGCGTTGAGATGTTTCATAACCGGCAGGGTACCGGATACTTTCAGGTGGCCGGCTATTTCCCTCTGGCTGGGGGGATAGCCGTTACTGTCCGCAAAAGAGGTGATGAACTGGAGCACCTGACGTTGGCGCTGGGTGAGCGTATTTTGCGGTTTTAGTTCATAGGTAGTCATATGACTACCTATACTGAATCCGATCATCCCTGTCAAGAGATATTTGTTTGAAAAAAACGGCGATTCCCCTGTTTCAGAGAATCGCCGCTATCAGTAATACCTGACAATGATCTTTATTTATGATACTTCTTGAAGGGCAACAGCTGTAAGCGTCTACTCCCTTTAAAGATCTAAAGATCTATAAAACAACTAATATTAAGGATGAATAAATGCCAATTTACGAATATCGCTGTAATGCCTGTAACATTCAATTTGAACTTCGCCAGAAGTTTTCAGACCCGCCTGCAGACCGATGCCCTGAATGTGGCGGGACAGTCCGCAAAACAGTGTCTGCAGTCTCATTCAGCCTCAAGGGCGCCGGATGGTTCGGTGACGGCTACGGCACAAAAGCAGAGTCTGCCGGCTCGGAAGGCGATACAGCTGCAGGCGCCGGTGCTGCAACGGAAGTTGCATCAACAGACGCAACGCCGGCAGAGACAACAGCATCACCTGCAACTCAAACATCCGCTCCAGCTCAAATGGAAAAGAAGATTGCGGCTGCCGAGACACCGGCTGCCACTAAAGATAAGGCTGAGGTAAAGTCTCAAGGAGAGTGACATAAGGATTTGACCAGAGCTCTTTTCAGAACTCCTTGTCAGTCCTGAGGTCGCTTTGCTGCGTTGACAGGTGGAGGCTAAAGATGGAAGAACAGATGCAATTGTCATAGGTAGACAAGGGATAAGTACTCTGGCACCGGAATTCTGCGCCGGAAGAAAAACTGCATTGTGTCCCCCGATTTTCACGGGTGGAGAAAGGGAAGGTCAGCATATAAGATAATTATACTTTACAAATAGTATTACTAAAAGTATAGTACGGTTGCATTGATGCATTTCCCAGAGGAGCGGTATCTCGATGATATTACGACCATTCTGGATTGAGCGAATTGAAAAGGCATGGAGCGAAGCTCCCATTGTGTGGCTGTGCGGTGTGCGGCGCTGCGGCAAGACTACGCTTGCCGAGGAACTTGGGCCAGAGCGCACCCTTTATGTCAACTGCGACCTCCCTAGCGTGGCAGAAATGGTGCGCGATCCACAACTGTTCTTTCGTTCCTGTGACAAGCCAGTGGTGGTGTTTGACGAGATCCATCAACTGCAAGATCCTACCCGGCTACTGAAGATCGGTGCCGACCTTTTCCCTCATATTCGCATTCTTGCCACCGGATCATCTACATTAGCGGCGAGTTCCAAGTTTCGCGACACCCTGACCGGTCGTAAACGTACCATCCATCTTGTGCCTGTTCTCTGGGATGAACTTGCCGCATTCGGAGTCGAACTCCCCCGACGCCTGTTCCACGGCGGACTACCGCCAGCTCTTCTGGCAACCTCCAAATCTCCTTCCATCTATCGTGAATGGCTTGATTCTTTCTTTGCCCGGGATATTCAGCGGCTGTTCGGTTTCAGAGACATGAACCGTTTCAATGCGCTTTTCGAGTACGTCATCCGCCAGAGCGGTGGACAACTGGAAGTAACCCGAACCGCCTGTGCACTCGGCATAACCCGTCCCACGGTGGAAAGTCACCTGCGCGCCCTTGAGATCACAAACGCCATGACACTGGTGCGCCCCTTTTCCGGCAACGGCCAGAATGAAATAATCAAGATGCCCAAGGCATACGCCTTCGACACCGGTTTTGTCAGTTATGTCAGGGGGTGGGACCCGCTCCGGCATGATGATCTTGGGCATCTCTGGGAGCATCTGGTACTGGAGCAGCTTCAGGCGTATTTCCCCGATAATGCCGTTCGCTACTGGCGGGACAAAGCCGGGCGCGAGGTGGATTTTGTAATCGAGCGTCGCAGGGACGAGGTTGATGCGATCGAATGCAAATGGGATCAGTCGGCCTTTGATCCCACTGCGTTGCAGGTTTTCCGAGGCTACTATCCAAACGGCAGGAATTATCTGGTGGTTCCTTCCGCGCAACCCTCATACATGCGGCGTTTCGGACAGCTTGAAGTTATGGTATGCGAACCGTCGGAATTGAAGGGGCCATAGATAGCTTGCCTGCGGCTGATGACAACAACCGATGTCTAGCCTGATCCGCTTCGCAGGCGCTATCCCGAGGCAGGCACGCCGCTGTAGGGTGGGTGGAATATTACGCTGAAGTAAGTTATTATGCGAGTAATTCGTTGACAATTAATACGGGAAGCGTCCCTGTTTTCCTATTTCCCCTTCAATCCCCATCCCCCCATATTATTTTTTCCATAAATCACCTGAATTTCAATCTCCTTTAAAATCAGCACGTTACGCAATGTGTAAAGAAACTTTACACATGTGCAATATATTGATTTTATTGACAAATTTACAAAGGTGTAAAGAAACTTTACACTTTATTAGAAGCTAACCTGCTGAAAATACACTTGATTGATGGGTGTAAATGAGTTAGGCATTATTTGAAAAATATTGATGGTGATGCCAACTCATAAACTGAAGCGATATCATCCAATGGCCAAACTTTCCGACATACCGTTCCCGCACTGTCCCCAAAACTCCGCCGATTGTTGTTGCGGGGGTAGGGGTGGGGGGAGTTAATGTTTGGTGTCCCCGGAACTCATGTTGAGAGAACTACCCTGCTCCTCAAATCTGCATATTCTGACAAAGACCAAACGCCCCGAAGAGCGGGAATTCTGTCTTCGCATTTATCGAGAAATGGGACTCTGTAAGGAGAGAGTGGCATGAACAACATAAAATTGTTCGAATCAAAACATATCCGCTCAGTCTGGAATGGAGCGGATCAAAAGTGGTACTTCTCTATTGCTGATGTAATCCAGGCATTGACGGATACGATTAACGTGAAGGATTACATCAAAAAGATGCGCAAGCGTGATCCTGAGC
>JAQTRC010000070.1 GCA_028712665.1 Desulfuromonadaceae bacterium | reverse complement strand
ATTGCGGAATTGTCTCCCCCCAAGGGTGCCGACCCTGCTCAAGTGCGTACTGCGGCAAAGAGTTTTGTCGGAAAGGTTCATGCACTGGGTGTCAGTGACAACCGCGACGGCGTGCATATGTCGGCAATAGCCGCAGCCTCGCTGATCCTTTCTGAGGGGGTCGAACCTATCATTCATATGACCACAAGGGACAGAAACAGGATATCCCTGGTCTCCGACTGTCTGGGTGCACAGGCGCTGGGCATCCGAAATCTCCTCTGCACAACCGGAACGCATCAGACCCTTGGGCCATGCTCAAAGGCCAGAAATGTCTTCGATATCGACTCCATCCAGTTGCTGGGTTTATACAGCGGGCTGGCCGACGATGCCTCTCTTGTGGGGGAGGAACGTTTTGCAGATGCCGGGCCCTTCTGCCTCGGCTCGACCGCCTCACCTTACGCCGACCCTCTGGAGATGCAGATCATCCGGATCGCCAAGGCCGTTGCCGCAGGCACACAATTTATCATCACGCAGCCGGTTTACGATGTTGACCGCTTTGAGGCCTGGTGGGTCGAGGTCACCCGTCGCGGTCTCCATGAGAAGGCGGCCATAATCGCCGGGATTCGGCCGTTGCCGGACGCGGATGCCGCGCGGGCATACGCTGGAAGACGCCCGAACCCGATGATCCCGGAGGCGCTTGTTCAGCGCATTTCTGCACCGTCCGATAAATCGGCCCAACGAGGGGTGGGGATTGAGATTGCACTTGAAACCATTAAGCGGCTCTCCTCCTTGAAAGGGCTGCGCGGCTTCGAGGTGCGCGGCGACGGGGACGCCGGCATCGCTCTGGAATGTATCGAAAGATCGGGACTGGGGATCGATTAACCGTGCCTGCCAAGTATCATATTCATACGCATCCGGCCCGGCCCCGTTTCAGACCGGTGGGGAAATTCGGTATCGTTGATTGGCGTGAGGACTGCGCGAGCTGCCACAACTGCGTTAAGCGCGCCTGCGCCTACGGGTTTTACCGGGAAGAGGCCGATACGCTGCATGATGAGGTCGGTTACCTCGATTACATTTATCAATGCAAGGGATGCCTCAGCTGTGTACAGGATTGCACCAAGGGGATTCTCACCCGTATTGTTAATCCTGAATACAAGAGGATCGGAGACACCTACTATACACCGGCGATTCTGCTCTCAACATGGTTCCAGGCCGACACCGGACGCGTTCCCGTATCCGGCGCCGGTTACGGCGGCCCGTTCACAGGCTCCGGCTTCGATTCGATGTGGACCGACATGTCGGAGATCGTGCGTCCCACACGGGACGGCATACATGGCCGCGAGTACATCAACACGAGCGTAGACATCGGGCGTAAAAACGATCACCTGATCTTTGAAAATGGCACGCTGATTCCTTCTCCTCCCTTGATTGTATCTCCACTACCGATAATTTTCGAGGCGGTTCCCGAACGGTGGCTGCGAGAGCCGGTTCCAACGGTAGTTTCAAAGGCTGCGGCCCAACTTGAATTGTTCTCGGTTGTCCGGAGCAGCGAAATTCCGGCAGGTCTGTCTCCGGCAAAGGACAATATCATTCCTTTGCTGGAATCTGTTGAATCATTTTCAGATGAGACGTTCACGTCGGCTAGCATGGTCATGCTCCCGGACCGGCCGCTCATAGGCGCGATTGTTGCCGGCCTGAAAGAGAGGAATCCGGAGCAGATTGTAGCGGTTCGCCTGAACGCCTCGCCCGAAAGTGCTCAGCGCGCACTCGAACTTGCTGGTGATGGCGTCGAAGCGTTGCACTTGGTCTTTGATTCACACGGTCGGGAAGCGGCTCCTGTCAATCCCCGCCACGCGCGGGATGTGATCCGTGAAGTCCATTGCGCCCTGGTTAAGGATGGAACACGGGACCAGATAACGATCATCGCATCCGGAGGGATCGCCCAGGCCGAGCATATGGCCAAGGCCATCATTTGTGGCGCGGACCTTGTCGCGATCGACATCCCCCTGATGGTCGCCCTGGAATGCCGACTCTGCGGCGAGTGCGATCGTGGGGAGCTCTGCCAGATCGCTTTGGAAGAAATCGACCCGCAATTTGCAATCGAGCGGATAATCAATCTCATGAGTGCCTGGCACTCGCAACTGCTCGAGTTGATGGGCGCAATGGGAATCCGCGAAGTACGCAGGCTGCGCGGCGAGGTCGGCCGCTGCATGTTCTTCGAGGACCTTGAGCGGGAAATCTTCGCACCTCTCTTCGGAACCCGCAGGGAAGGCAGCGTTTCGATATGAGCACCACTACCAACAATAAGTCAGAACTGAGCGCTACGGCAGATGAATTCCTCGACAAGCCGGAATACGCACAGGTTACACGCGACGTACGGCCCACGGTGCCGCGGTACCGCAATGAACTCGGTAAATACCGTGTCCATCGGGCGTCAACCTGCAAACAGTGCGGCCGTTGCGTGGAAGTTTGCGGGTACGGGGTACACACCCGGCCGACCGGCTACAAGTTGCTCATACGTCCGTTCGACTACCGCTGCATCGGTCCCGACTGCGAGAAGAGCGACACCTGCTGCCTTAAGACATGTCCGGAGAATGCACTCTCCCTGACGATAAACCCCGCTTTCGAGACCATTGGAGATTTCCGTTGGACACCGGAGCTGATTGCGAGCACCTGGCGGATGGCCGAGACCGGGCATGCGCCGGGACCCGGCCAGGAATGCGAGTTCGGGGCAAGCGGCGGCGGCTTCGATCGGATATGTTTGAAATTTCCCGATTCTCCTCCGGCCACTCTCCGCCCTGAGGAGATAAGTACAGAGGTGCTCCTCAACCGGCGAAACGATTCCCGCCAGCGGTTGAAGATTGATGTCCCGTGGTACGGCGGCGGCATGTCGTTCGGTTCGACCAGCATCAACACGATTCTGAGCCGCGCCCGGACGGCCAGGGCGTGGAACACCCTCACCTGCACCGGCGAAGGCGGGTACGTGGACCGCCTGATCCCATACGCAGACCATGTCATCACTCAGGTGGCAACGGGGCTGTTCGGTATTCGCGAGGAAACCATCCAGCGCGCGCCGGTGGTTGAATTCAAGTACGCCCAGGGAGCCAAACCTGGACTAGGTGGGCACTTGCTTGGAGATAAGAATACACCACCCGTAGCCGCAATGCGTGAGGCAGTCGTCGGCGTCCCCCTGTTCAGCCCGTTCCCGTTCCATAGCGTTTACTCGATAGAGGATCACAAGAAACACATCGACTGGATCGCCCATGTCAACCCGCGGGCGCTTATCTCGGCCAAGGTCTCGACGCCTGCCGACGTGGACATGGTGGCGGTCGGCTCATACTACGCGGGGGTGCATATCGTGCATCTCGACGGCAGTTACGGCGGCACCGGCGCAGCGCCCAACATTGCCAAGAAGAACATCGCCATGCCAATCGAGTACGGCATCAGCCGGGTTCACAGGTTCCTCGTCGCAGAGGGAATCCGCGATGCGGTTACCGTCATTGCCAGTGGCGGCCTCCGCAGTCCATACGATATAGCCAAGGCCATAGCACTCGGCGCGGACGGCGTTGTCATCGGCACCGCCGAGGTCGTCGCACTGGGATGCATCCGCTGCAGCAACTGCGAAAGCGGCTGCGGTTGCCCGCGCGGCATTACTACAACAGCAGCCGGATACTGCGACAGGATCTCCATCGACTGGGGAACGCAGCGTTTGATTAACCTGTACAGCGCTTGGCGGGAAGTCCTTGTGGACATACTCTATCGTCTGGGAGTCGAGTCCGTGGCTGCCCTGCGCGGCCGGACCGACCTGCTCTACCATCTTGATTACGAGCCGGAGGATGGTGCCTGATATGAAAAGCCGAAACGCCTCCGATATGAAACTCGCCCTTGATCGAGCCCAGACCATCCTACGTTCACGTGCGGAATTTCGGCCGCAGGGCGAATGGCTCCGTAAGCCGATGGAGGCCGAGGGTGGTTGCGGTGTCACCGGGTTCGCCTGCACCATACCGGTAGGCGGCAAGCACATTTACGAACCCTCGATCCAGATGCGAAACCGGGGAAACGGCAAGGGTGGCGGCATTGCGGCCTGCGGCCTGGTCGCCGAAGATCTGGGGGTCACACCGCAAATTCTGAAAGAGGACTACATCCTTCAGATCGCCCTGCTCGACCCGGAGGCAAGGGGTGAGGTGGAGCGGAAGTATATCGAGCCCTTCTTCGACATCGATCAAGGTGGAATCATCCCCACGGTTGCTGATTATCGGGATGTGCCGCTCCTGGAAGTCCGCCCGCCTGATGTGGCCCGTTACTTCGTTCGCCCCAAGGCCAGACAGCTGGAGTTCTTTGCTGCGGAGAAGGGACTTTCCGGTCTCTCCCAACTGGATCTGGAGGAAGAGTTCGTCGTTCAGAATTCGCTCCGCCTGAATACGGATTTCTACGCATCCCTGGGCGAAAAACGGGCCTTCGTCATGTCCCACGCCAAGAACCTGATCATCCTCAAGATCGTAGGGTATGCCGAGGCGGCGGTTCAATACTACCAACTCTCCGACACACGGGCTCATGTCTGGATCGCCCACCAGCGTTTCCCGACCAAAGGGCGTGTCTGGCATCCCGGCGGCGCGCACCCCTTCATCGGCATGAATGAGGCACTGGTTCACAACGGAGACTTCGCCAACTATCATTCGGTGTGCGAGTACCTTGCCCAGCGCAACATCTTTCCCCAGTTCCTCACCGATACGGAAGCAGCAATCCTCCTCTTCGATCTATGGAACAGGGTGTACAAATACCCCCTCGAATACATCATCGAAGCACTGGCTCCTACCACGGAATTCGACTTCGATCAATTGGCGGCAGACAAGCAGCAGATCTATCGTCAGATCCAAGCGATGCATATGCATGGATCACCCGATGGTCCCTGGTTCTTCATTATTGCCCGAAGCCTGGTTGAGAAGGGCGAGTTTCAACTCATCGGTATAACCGACACGGCAATGCTCAGGCCCCAGGTTTTCGCCCTCCAGGAGGGGGAGGTATCAATCGGCCTGATCTGCTCCGAGAAACAGGCCATCGACGCAACCCTGGAGAGCCTGGTGAGCGAGGATAAACGCTTTACTCCCATTGCCGACAAATACTGGAATGCCCGCGGCGGCAGCCATACCGACGGCGGATCATTCATATTTACCGTATCGCCAACTGGAATAGCTACCAACGGCGACGCCGGAAAGTATGCAATGACCATCGTCGACAAATTCGGTAACCCGGTGCAAATCAGCAAGGAGCAGGTCCACTGCGACCTTTCCTCTCCCTTCAACCTGCCGGCCGATGGCCGGAAAGAGGCGGCACTGATCGAACAGTCGGTCCAAGAGCGAGAGCCGAGACTCCTGTATGATCATCTGAAGAAAGAAATGGCCGGGTTGGACTACAACCGGCTGCGCTGGTTTTCCGGCCAAATCGTGGAGCAGATGAAACTCAAAGCTCCCGGAGTGGGGATCGAAGCGTTGACCCTCCTCCTGGATCACCACTACCCGGTCGGGCGAAAAAAACGGAGTTCCATCCTCACCATCCTGCGGAGCGCTCTGGAAGAGATTTTTACCGCTCAACCACTTTTCGACGAAAGCGGCGACGGGACGTACCGCCGGATCACTTGGGAATCCCGCGACCGGCTGCGCACTCCTGCAGGAGCAGAGAAAACGCTCCTCATCAATGCCTGCGGCTTCTCCCCCGAGGGGGCCGACTGCGATGCGACTCTGGCGGTTAAAGCATATCAGATGGGATGGAAGCATCTCGTTCATTACAACAGCCGCGGTACCCGCTTCCACGCCGCAGGCTTCGGCCCGAAGACGGATGGCCTGAGAGTGGACTGCTACGATAATGCCGGCGACTACCTCGCATCGGGCATGGACGGACTTGAGGCATACATGCACGGCAATGCCCAGGACCAGCTTGGCCAGATCACCAAACGCGGCAAGATGGTGATCTACGGCGACGTGGGGCAGACTTTCCTCTACGGGGCCAAGGGTGGCGAGTGTTACGTGATGGGGAATGCGGCGGGCCGTCCGATGATCAACGCTGTCGGCCGTCCGAGGGTAATCATCAACGGGACGGCGCTCGACTTCCTGGCCGAATCTTTCATGGCCGGCAATCCGCACGAAGGGGGCGGCTTCGCGATAGTGAACGGCATGCGTTACAACGAGGAGGGAAATCTGATCCCCCTCGATAGCCCGTATCCGGGGAGCAACCTTCTTTCCCTCGCCTCGGGCGGAGCGATCTTTGTGCGTGACCCCTTTAAAAAGCTGGTTGATGAGCAACTCAACGGCGGGGTGTACCGTCGTTTGACCAAATCGGACTGGAAGCTGATACTCCCCTATCTAAGGGAAAACGAAAGACTTTTCGATATCCGTATCGAGCGTGATCTCTTGACCGTGGACAATGTTGTGCGCCTCCCCGGTGAGGTGTACCGCAAAGTGATCCCGACCAAAGACGCAGAGCTCGAAACGGATATGGAAGGATTGGATGAGTGCTATGCCTGACACTCTTGAATGGCAAACCGGCACATTTTTGAAGGAAGTGGAGCGACGCAGCGGAACACCTGTCAGTGCGTGTTTCCAATGCCACAAGTGCTCGACCGGCTGTCCGATAGCTCCTGAAATGGACCGGCTCTCCAGCCAGGTGATGCGGATGATCCACCTGGGTCAAGAGCAGCCTCTGCTCGAATCAGAGTCAATCTGGCTCTGCGCTTCCTGTGAGGCATGCACCACACGCTGTCCGATGCAGATAGACATAGCAGCGGTTATGGACAGCCTGCGCATGATGGCAGTGGAGGCTAAGGCCCTGCTCCCAAATGCCAGGGGCGAGCAGTTCAACCGTTCCTTCCTCCAGAGTGTCAGCCGAAATGGCCGCGTCTTTGAACTAGGGATGATGGTCGCATACAAGCTCCGCAGCCGTGACTTCTTCGCCGACGCGGAAAAGACCGGGCAGATGCTGGCAAAAGGGAAACTTTCACTGCTGCCGAAGAAGAGCGGAAATGCAAAAGCGGTGGCCGATGTATTCAGGCGGGCTGAAGAAGAGGAGAAAAAACGATGAAATACGCGTTTTTCCCTGGGTGCAGCCTGGAATCAACCGGTTGGGACTTCGCCCTCTCCACTCGGGCTGTTTGCCGTGCCCTAGGAATCGAACTTGTGGAAATTCCGGAGTGGGTCTGCTGCGGATCGACACCGGCCCACACGACCAACGCGTCGCTTAGCGTGGCCTTGCCGGTAATGAATTTGCAAAAAGCGAAGGAGATCGGTTTGCCGGTATTGACCGCCTGCGCTTCGTGCTATGCCCGGTTACGCACCGCCAATCATACCGTGCTGAACGACCCGGAGGAACGAGGTCGCGCCGAGCGGATCACCGGGAAGCCTTACGACGGCAAGGTTGAGGTTCGCCATCTGCTCGATGTTCTGGTTAACGATCTGGGGGTGGCCGCCGTCCGCGAAAAGGTACGGCGTTCACTGAAAGGGATGAAGGTTGCCTGTTATTATGGCTGTCTGTTGACCCGTCCGCCCAACATCGTGGCCTTCGACAATGCCGAGCACCCGAGCTGTATGGATCAGCTGTTGACCGCCATCGGCGCGGAACCAATCGAATGGCCCTTCAAGACTGAATGCTGCGGAGCTTCATTGTCAATCACCAATTCCGGGATAGTCAACCGTCTCAGCTATCGGCTCCTCTCCATGGCCCGGCAGGCAGGGGCGGAGTGTCTGGCCGTTGCCTGTCCCCTCTGCGAAAGTAACCTGGACCTGCGGCAGGCTGATGCGACAAAAGCTCATGGACCTATTCCTGCGACGCCGGTGCTTTACATTACCCAACTTCTGGGGCTTGCCTTGGGGCTGTCCAACTCGGATGTCGGACTGGAGGCCTTGTCGGTCACTGCTGAGCCGCTGTTGGCGGGGATAGAGGCATAACCCCTCCCAACCTCCTCTTTTGCAAAGGGGAGGAACGCACGGATGCAGCTTTGATGTAGTTTTCTCCCCCTCTTAAGTTAAGAGGGGGTTGGGGGGAGTTATGAAGGAAGAGATAAATGGCTCAAGACACTAACCAGCAAAAAGTTACAACCTCTCAAAAAGACGATAAGGGCCCTTGGGGCGCTGTGCTGGTCTGTGGCGGAGGCATTGCCGGCATTCAGGCGTCGCTTGACCTCTCTGCTGCCGGGTTCCGCGTCTATCTGGTAGAGGAAAGCCCCACCATCGGGGGCGGAATGGCACGCCTCGACAAAACATTCCCGACCGGCGACTGCGCCACCTGCATCATTTCACCGAAACTTGTTGAATGCATGCGCGATCTCAATATCGAAGTTATGACCATGGCGGATGTGACGGGACTGGTGGGGGAAGCGGGACGCTTTCATGCCACGGTGCTCAAGCGCCCCCGCAGCATTGATGCCTCCAAATGCACCGGTTGCGGCGACTGCTGGTCGGCTTGTCCGGTACGCAACCACCCGGAAATTCCGGATGATTTTCTGCCTCGACTGGAACTCAACAAGGAAGAAACGACTCACCTCGACGAACTCCTTTACAGTTACGAAGGAGAGCCCGGCGCGATGATGCCGGTTCTTCGGGAGATCAACGAAACATACCACCATCTTCCCCGTACCATCCTCGAACAGATCGCCAGCCGCTGGGGTGTGCGGTTGGCCGAGATTCTGCGGGTGGCAAGCTTTTATGACCAGTTCAAGCTGCAACCGGTGGGGCGGCACATCGTGGAAGCGTGCGACGGAACCTCCTGCCATTCGCGCGGGGCGCGGGCCATACTGGAGCGGCTTCAAGAAATTATCGGGGTGCAGCCGGGCGAAACTGACAAGGCCGGCCGCTATACACTGCGCACGGTCCGCTGCCTCGGCCTCTGCGCCAGCTCTCCGGCCATGCGGGTAAATGGCCGGAGTTTTGGCAGGGTCAATCTTGACAGGGTTCCTGAAATCCTGGAGCAATTCAAATGAATCAACACATACATACAGCTGAAGATCTAAAAGGTGTGGAAGCCGCAGGGCTCACTACACTCTACCCTAACCGGCTTAAGATAGTCGTCGGATCGGCCAGTTGCGGAATTGCAGTAGGAGCAGGGGCGGTGGAGGCGGCAGCCATTGCCGCAATCAAGGAGTTAGGTCTTGACGCGGAAGTCACACGCACGGGATGTATCGGGTTCTGCTCCCAGGAACCGCTCCTCGACCTCGTGGTGCCGAACGGACCACGCATCAGCTATGGCAACATGACCCCGGAAAAAACCCGAAGCCTGCTGTCTGCCTACGCTTCCGGCAAGGATCTGCGTCTGGATATGGCTCTGGCCTGGTTCGCCGGTGAAGAATATATTTTGACAGGGGAATCTCATCCGTATTCCCCGCCAGAAAATGCCGTTGCCGGCCTTCCCGAATGGTCAAGCCTCGCGTTCTACCGCAGCCAGAAAAAAGTCATCCTGCGCAATTGCGGCTCCATTAATCCACTCTCCATCTCCGAGGCCATTGCGCGGGGCTCATACCGTGGCGCCATGACCGCCTTGACCGGAATGACACCGGAGAAGGTTATCGAGGAGATGACAAAATCCGGGCTACGCGGCCGCGGCGGCGCAGCCTTCCCCACCGGGCTTAAGTGGAAATTTGCCAGTCAGGCCAGCGGCGAGACAAAATACGTGGTATGCAACGCCGACGAGGGTGAACCGGGTTCATACATGGACCGTACCGTGCTTGAAGGAGACCCGCATGCTGTCCTCGAAGGAATGCTGATCGGCGCCTTTGCCATTGGTGCTCGTGAGGGATTCATATACGTCCGCAGTGAATATCCCCTTGCCATAGACACCCTGCAGAATGCGATCAACGATGCGGAGAAAGCCGGCCTTTTAGGAGATGACATCCTGAGTAGCGGCTGGTCGTTCCGGGTCAAAATCCGGGTCGGAGCCGGCGCCTATATCTGCGGGGAAGAAACCGCCCTGCTCGAATCGATCGAGGGACATGCCGGCGAGCCCCGCAGCCGTCCCCCCTTTCCGGTGACGGAAGGACTTTGGGGGAAACCGACAGTTGTCAATAACGTGAAAACCTGGGCAAGTGTTGCGCCGATCCTTACCCGCGGCGCCGGCTGGTACGCAGCCATGGGTACCGAGCGGACCAAGGGGACCACGGTTTTCTCCCTGGAAGGCGCGGTGAAGAATGCCGGGCTGGTGGAAGTGCCGTTCGGAATTTCGTTGCGCGAGATGATCTACGAGATCGGCGGCGGGGTCATCGGAGACCGCCCGCTCAAGGCTCTTCAGGCAGGGGGCGCGGCCCGCGGCTGCATTCCACCTTCGATGCTGGATCTTGCAATCGATATGGAAGACCGCCCCGGAGAATCAGTGATGATCGGCACCGGTGGAATCATCGCGCTGGATGACAGCGCCTGCATGGCCGATATGGCCCGCTTTCTCGTCGGATTTTTTCTCGATGAGTCATGCGGGAAGTGCGTCCCGTGCCGGGAGGGCTTAAGGCAGCTGTCCGGTATCATGGACCGGATCTGCGGCGGATCCGGCAGCGAGGCTGATCTGGTCCTCCTGGAACGACTCGCCGGGACGATGAAGGCGGCGGCGGTATGCGGACTCGGAGGTATGGCGCCTGGCGCGGTGCTTGCCACGCTGCAGAATTTCAGGCCGGAGTTTGAGAAACATATTCATGACAAGAGCTGCCCCGCCGGGGTTTGTCGATGTTTAGCCAAGAAGTAACTTTTACGCAGTCAATATGACCCCCTCCCAAACCCTCCCCCTCCTGGGGAGGGAATAGTTTTTCTCCTCCCTCCGGAGGGGGGAGGTCGGGAGGGGGGAAGTGGGAGGATGGAAGCTTGACTATGGATGCAACGACTTCCGACAGGATCATGGTGACCGTGGACGGCCGAACCGCAGAAGTTCCGGCCGGCACCTCTATCCTTAACGCCGCCCGGCAGATGGGGATAAGCATCCCCACTCTCTGCAACTATCGGGGGCTTTCATGTTACGGAGCCTGCCGGGTCTGCCTGGTCGAGATCGAACGGGGGCAGGGGCGGCAACTGGTGGCCTCATGCAGCTATCCGGCGGAAAACGGACTTGTGGTTCATACCGAAACGGAAAAGGTCAAGGATTCTCGGCAGACGATCCTCGAATTGCTCCTGGCACAGGCGCCGGAATCAGCCGAACTTGCCGAATTCGCAGCAAACCTCGGGGTCGAATCAACCCCGTTCAAACCTGTCACAAATGGCAAATGCATCCTCTGCGGTCTCTGCGCCAGGGTCTGCAATGAGATGATGGGACGCGGGGCGATCAACCTCTTCGGACGCGGTATTGCCAAACAGGTGAGAACCGCCTGGTCGGAACAGTCCGACCAGTGCCAGGCGTGCGGGGCCTGCGCCTTTGTCTGCCCCACCGGCGCCGTTGACTTGAAGACCATCACCGCCCGGCGGCTCAGGCCCCACAACACGGGCTACGACCAATTCCTCACCGCCCGGCCCTGCATCGATCTGGCCCATCCCCAGGCATCGCCGCGCGTGCCGTACATAGACCGTGACAACTGCGTCCATTTCAAGAGTGACGAATGCGGCCTCTGTTTCAAGGTCTGCGGAGCTGGCGCCATCGATTACGAGCAGACCGTAGAGACCCTCGACCTCCAGGTGGGGAGCGTGGTCCTGACCCCCGGTTTCGAGGCGTTCGACGCGACCCGGCGCGGCGAGTTCGGCTTCGGCTTTGCCCCCAATGTGCTGACCAACGTGCAGTTCGAGCGGATGCTCTCCGCCGCCGGCCCCACCCGCGGCCACCTCTCCCGCCCCTCTGACGGCAAAGCTCCGAAACGGCTGGCGTTCATTCAGTGTGTCGGCTCGCGCGATGCCGGTTGCGATAACGATTATTGCTCCTCGGTATGCTGCATGGCAGCGACCAAGGAGGCGATTCTAGCCATGGAACATGAACCCGGTCTGGAGGTGACGGTCTTTTTCCTGGATTTGCGGGCCTTTGGCAAGGATTTTGATCGCTACTACGAGCGAGCCCAAAAACTCGGAGTCCGTTACGTCCGTTCCTTCATCTCACGTACCTATGAGATGCCGGGGAGCAAGAACCTGCGCCTCGTGCACATGAATCCTGAAATGAAGCCGGTCGAGGCGGAGTTTGACATGATCGTGCTCTCGCTTGGTCTGGAACCGAGCGCCTCGCTACAGAAACAGGCGGAACGTCTGGGAGTTGTGCTGAACCGCTGGGGTTTTGCCAAGACCAGCGAACTTATGCCGCTTGATACTTCCCGGCCCGGCGTTTATGTCGGCGGGGCTTTCCAGGAACCCAAAGATATCCCGGATACGGTCATGCAGGCAAGCGCAGCCGCGGCCCGGGCCATGTCGCTCCTTGCCGCGGCGCGGGGAACACTCGTGCGAACCAAGAGCTATCCACCTCAACGCGATGTCACCGATGAGCCCGCCAGAATCGGCGTATTCGTCTGCCATTGCGGCAGCAACATCGCCTCGGTCGTGGATGTGGAAGCGGTGGTAAAAAAAGCCAGGGAGTTCCCAAATGTGATCCTGTCTGAGCATAACGTCTATACCTGCGCCTCCAACAACCAGGACCTGATGAAGGAAAAGATCATTGCCAACAAGCTGAATCGGGTCGTTGTGGCATCGTGTACCCCGCGTACCCATGAACCGATCTTCCGCGACACACTGCGTGACGCGGGCTTAAACCCATATCTCTTTGAAATGGCCAATATCCGCGACCAATGCTCATGGGTGCACAGTGCAAGCCCGGAGCAGGCGACCGCCAAAGCTGTCGATCTCGTCCGGATGGCCGTTGGGCGGGCAGGCTGTCTCATGCCGCTTCAGGAAGAGACCGTCCCGGTCAGCAACGGGGTTCTCGTGATCGGCGGCGGCATAGCCGGGATGACTGCGGCTCTGGCATTGGCCGATCAGGGTTTTCCGGTTCACCTTGTCGAAAAGAGCGATCAACTGGGAGGGACCACCCGCGAGATTCACCACACACTCGATCACGGCGACGTACAGGGTTTCCTTGCCCAGACCATCGATCGGCTCAGGGCATCCCGAAACATCACGATCTACCCCAACTCCAGCGTATCAAAGGTGGATGGCAATGTCGGCAGTTTCACTTCCAAGGTAGTTACGGATGGAGAACTCCGCGAAATCAAACACGGTGTGGTGGTGGTCGCCACCGGCGCTACGGAACTGAAGCCGCAGAGTTACGGATACGGCAAGAGCAAACATGTGATCACGCAGTTGGAACTGGCCGACCGACTGGGGAAAGGGGAGTTCGATCTGCCGGCCAAGGCCACAGTGGTTATGATTCAGTGCGTCGAACAGCGTAGCGAGGAAAGACCCTACTGCAGCCGGATCTGCTGCACTACGGCGGTGCGAAACGCGCTCTTATTGAAGGAGCGGTTCCCCAAGGCGCGTATCATGGTGCTCTATCGTGACATGCGGACCTACGGCTACCGCGAGGCGGCCTACCGCGAGGCGCGGGAGAAAGGTGTTCTGTTTGTCAGGTATGAAGCAGACCACCCGCCGACTCTGGAAGTGGGAGCCAGGCTTAGGTTGAAGGTTCGCGAACCGGCACTTGGGAAGGATTTGCAGGTTGAGCCGGACATGGTCGTATTGGCCGCGCCGATGGCACCGCGCGCCGACCGGAAAGAAATCTCTGAACTGCTCAAGGTGCCGCTGAATGCCGACGGG
Source organism: Desulfuromonadaceae bacterium (assembly GCA_028712665.1). Classification (GTDB taxonomy): domain Bacteria; phylum Desulfobacterota; class Desulfuromonadia; order Geobacterales; family Pseudopelobacteraceae; genus JACRCG01. The sequence continues at coordinate 2,958 of JAQTRC010000070.1, read as the reverse complement.
TTCTTCCTGGAAGCCCACACAAAGCTGCGTCCGGTCGATTTTGCGAGCGAAGGCCTTTTTATCTGCGGTACGGCCCACTCGCCGAAGTTCATTACAGAATCGATCTCTCAGGCGAACGCGGTTGCTGCCCGGGCCGCTACGATTTTGTCGCACAAGCAGATGCCGGTCAGCGGCCAGATAGCGTATGTGGACCCGGACAAGTGTGTCTCCTGCATGACCTGCGTCCACCTTTGCGCCTACATGGCGCCGAGGATCGGGACCGATAACAAGGCCGAAGTGCAGGGAGTTGTCTGCATGGGTTGCGGGAGCTGCGCATCGGAATGTCCGGCCAAGGCAATCATGCTGCGGCACTATGTGGACACCCAGATACTTGCTGCTGTTAATAGTCTTCTCTATGCGGAACCGGTAGAGAAGCAGGTCAAGAATCCGTATCCGGAGCAAGTGGGCGTTGCACCGCCGAAGTGGCATAAATCAGGAGTTTAGGTTGAAGGCTGAAGGTTGAAGCTGAAGACCGAATTATGAAGGATGAATTATGAGTTGTGAAGACTGAAGGTTCTTGAGCTTGGTCTTGAAGTGTTTTTCCTTCAACCTTCAACCTTCAACCTCTCTACCTTGGAGTTAAAGCATGTCCAAATATGAACCTTTGATACTTGCCTTCTGCTGCCACTACTGCGCCTATGCCGCGGCGGACCTGGCCGGCTCGATGCGCCTCCAGTATCCGAACAATGTGCGCGTACTCAAGCTTCCATGTACGGGAAAGCTTGAGGTTAACTTCATTCTTGCCGCCTTCGAGCGGGGCGTGGACGGCGTATTTGTTGCGGGATGCCTGGAAGGGGGCTGCCACTACCTTGAAGGAAACCTGCGGGCGCGGCGCAGAGTAGAGCGCGCCAAGGAAATTTTGAGCGAGATCGGCCTGGAACCGGAACGAGTGGATATGTTCAACCTCTCATCGGCTCAGGGGCCGCGTTTTGCAGAGATTGTAAACGAGATGACCGCACGCCTGACCTCATTGGGTCCCAGCCCTTTTCGCCCTGCACGCGGCGCGGAAGAGCCTGTCCGGGAGATGACGGAACAAGCCGAAGCAAGTTTAAGTGGAGAAAATCATGATTGTTGCCAATCGTAAGCACGTTCAGGAACTATGCAATATGTTCAAGGGCCATAAAAGGGTCCTGCTTGTGGGATGCGGCACCTGCGTCACCGTCTGTCTTGCAGGCGGCGAACGGGAGACCGGCATCCTCGGCTCCGCCGTTCGTATGGCGCTGAAGCTCGCCGGTCGCGGCGAGGTGGTGGTAAATGAATGCACCATAGAGCGCCAGTGCGATGACGCTTTTTTCGACCCACTTGCCGCACATGGCGCGGAATACGATGCAATCTGCTCATTCGGCTGCGGGGTTGGTGTCCAGGCCCTGGCCGAGCGTTTTCCGGATATTTCGGTATATCCCGGTCTGAACACCCAATTCATGGGGCTCCTCGAATCGCAAGGTGTCTGGACGGAGAAATGCTCTGGCTGCGGCAATTGCCGGCTCGGTGAATTTGCGGGGATTTGCCCGATAACCCGCTGCTCCAAACGCCTCTTGAACGGTCCCTGCGGCGGCTCACGCGATGGTCAGTGCGAGGTCCGCGAAGGTCTTGATTGCGCCTGGCAGTTGATCTACGATCGCGCCAAGGCAATCGGCACTCTTAGTAAAATTGAAGAGATCGCGCTCCCTAACGATTGGTCAACTGCTCTCGACGGAGGGACGCGCAAGGTTGTTCGAGAAGACCAATGCATCGCCGGACTGGGGCCAAAGGCGTAATAACGCTTATGAAGATATCCATCAGTGAACTTGCAGATTTAACGGCCAGGGGCGTGCGGAGTTACGGCTATTCCGAGGATGATGTTAAGGTTATTAGCGATGTGCTCCTCTATGCCCAAATGAGAGGCAACAACCAGGGGGTGGTGAAGCTCATCGGCAAGGGAATACCCATTGATCCGGCGGCAGGAGAAATTACCGTCGAAATGGAAACCCCCATATCCGCTAAAATCAACGGTAACCGGAAACATGCCATGGTTGTGGTGAAAAAAGCCATGGACATCGTCGTGGATAAGGCCAAAAAGAGCGGCTTCGGCATTGCAGGAACATTCAACACGAACACCTCCTCGGGCGCAGTCGGCTATTTTGCTTCTGAAGTGGCAAAGCAGGGATTGATCGGTTTCCTGTTCGGCAGATCCCCTGAGCGGGTTGCGATGCACGGTGGCTACGAGCCGCTCTTCGGGACCAATCCGATTGCCGTCGGCATTCCGGCTGAACCTGACCCCATCGTCCTTGATATGTCGACTGCGGCGATCTCATTCTATGGACTGGTGGAGGCGGAGACGGCAGGACGAAAAATTCCGGATGACGTTGCATTTAATGTGGAAGGGAAGTCCACCACCAGCCCCCAAGAGGCGATCAAAGGCGCCATCCGCTCATTTGACAGAAGCCACAAGGGTTCCGGGCTTGCCCTGATCGGCGAGATCCTTGCCGGTCCTCTGGTTGGTGCGGCGTTCTGCGGCATAGGCGACAGCAAAGGAAACTGGGGCCATCTGCTCTTTGCAATCGACCCAGGAATCCTCGGTGATCGTGAAGAATTCATACGAAACGTCGGCGAAATCTGCCGGAAGATCAAAGCAACCGGAAAACTTCCGGAGGTTGAGGAGATCTACCTTCCGGGAGAACGGGGATCGCTATTGGCGACTCAGCACCTGACTTGCGGCGATATCGAGGTCGAGGACAAACTGCTGGCAGAATTGCGCAGGGTTGCCGGGAGAACACCGGCGCCCCGGGTATGACTTGACAACTGATTAACCGAAAAAAAGCCCGGCGATTTGCCGGGCTTTTTTTGTGTGGTATACTTTTATTACATAAAATCAGATCAGTCCGTGAGCAACCATTGCATTGGCCACCTTGATAAAGCCGCATATGTTTGCGCCGAGAA
>JAQTRC010000169.1 GCA_028712665.1 Desulfuromonadaceae bacterium | reverse complement strand
GCCGGCGCCTATGCGAACTATTTCGCCTCCCACTATCTCGGCAGACCGCTGATTATCAAATATGGCAAGTATGTGCTGATTCCGCCTGAAAAGTTTGAGAAGGTGGAACGTTTTTTCCTGCAGCACGGCGAGATATCGACCTTCATCGGTCGCCTGCTGCCGGTTATCAGGCATCTGATCTCTATCCCGGCCGGTGTCGCCGGAATGAATCATTTCAAGTTTTCACTCTATACTCTGGTCGGAGCGGGGCTTTGGTGCACCATTCTGACCCTGATCGGCTATTTCATCGGCGCTAACCAGCAACTGATAATGCAGTACTCTCACAAGGCGTTGGTATGGGTGCTGCTGTTCAGTATCGTCCTGGTAGCTGTCTATGTCTGGCGGCTGCGGCGTAGCGGCGGTAAAGTCTAGAATTGCAAAAGTATTATTGGAGGAAGCATCATGCAGATGAAGCGAGCAGGACGCATACATTATATCGCCGTTGATTTTCCAGGCATAGAGTGCTCGACGCAGGGGTTCACAACCCGCCACGAAGGTGTCTCTCGCCCCCCCTATAATTCCCTTAATCTAGGTACGAACACTCTGGACCAGCAGTTCAACGTAGAAGGCAACCGGAGCCTTTTGGCCAGTGCTTTCGGTGTTAACCAGGATGCGCTTGTGACGCTCAGGCAGGTGCATGGGAACGATATCCTGGTCATTGACGAACCTAACGAGGATTATAGCCATTTCCTCAGCCTGGAGAGCGATGCCATTATTACCAATCAACCAAACCTGATTATCGGTGTCTGTGTAGCCGACTGCGTGCCGATACTCCTGTGCGATCCGGAGAAGCGCGTCATTGCCGCTGTTCATGCGGGTTGGCAGGGAACTGCGGGCAAGCTGGTTTCGAAGACCGTAGAGGGGATGAAATCGGAATTCGGTTGCAATCCAAAGAAGATAATGGCTGCAATCGGCCCATGTATTGGGAAATGCTGCTATGAGGTTGATACACCTGTAAAGCAGGCATTCGTGAAGGGCGGGATCGTCTGGGATTCCTGTGCCGAGCCGTCCGGCGAAGGTAAATGGCAGTTGGATATGGTGGCTGCCAATCTGGATTTGCTGCTTCTGGCCGGAGTTGAAACCGATGCGATAAATGTGTCCGGGGCTTGTGTCTGTTGCCACCGCGAACTTTTTTTCTCTTATCGCAGGGATAAGGGAGAAACGGGACGGCAGATGGGATTTATTATGTTGACGACGCCATAATTCAGCGCTACCTGCGTTGGCCCGTTGAAAGCTCATCGACATAGTGCTCACTATGCCTCTGTCGCTTTCGCCTCGCCGCCTTGGTATCATCTGAATTCTGACGTCGTTAGAGTAGCCACGTAGAAGGTTTTCTTTCAGGAGTTTCCATGCTCGCAAAAGTTTTAAGCAGTGCTTTGATCGGTATCGACGCCATCCTGGTGGATGTCGAGGTTGATCTGGCTCCAGGTTTGCCGGCCTTTGCCACAGTCGGCCTTCCTGATGGCGCGGTTAAGGAGAGCAAGGATCGCGTCAAGGCGGCACTGAAAAACTCCGGTTACGATTTTCCGGCCCGGCGCATCACAGCCAATCTGGCTCCGGCAGATATCAAGAAAGAAGGTGCAGCCTACGACCTGCCTATTTCGATCGGCATACTGGCCGCCACCGGGGTGATAAAGGGTGCGCGACTCAGGGAGTATATTCTGCTTGGGGAGTTGTCCTTAGATGGTGGACTCAAGTCTATTCGCGGCGCGCTGTCGATGGCGGTCGCCGCCAAACGCGCCGGTCTGGCCGGCCTGATCCTGCCGGAAGAAAACGCTCCGGAAGCGGCTGTAGTGGAAGGTATTGATGTAATAGGGGCCACCACCCTCTCCCAGGTGGTAGAGTTTCTTAATGGACGGGAGCAGATCGACCCCTGCCTGGTTGACCTGAAGGCTCTGTTCGCCAGTGGATCTGAATACGGGGAGGATTTCAGCGAGGTTAAAGGACAGGAGCATGCCAAACGAGCCTTGGAAGTTGCAGCGAGTGGAAGTCATAACCTCCTGATGATCGGCCCGCCTGGATCGGGAAAGACCATGATAGCCAGGCGTATCCCGTCCATTCTGCCGCGCATGTCCTTTGACGAAGCCATTGAGACCACCAAGATATTCAGTGTCAGCGGCATGCTGGAAAAGGAACGCGCCCTGCTGGCGGTCAGGCCCTTCAGATCACCGCATCACACCATCTCGGATGTGGGACTGATCGGCGGCGGCACAACTCCAAAACCGGGCGAAGTTTCTCTTGCCCATAACGGAGTGCTTTTTCTGGACGAGCTTCCGGAGTTCAAAAAAAATGTTCTCGAAGTTTTGCGTCAGCCGCTGGAGGATGGCAAAGTAACCATTTCCCGCTCACTGCTCTCGCTGACCTATCCGGCACGCGTCATGCTGGTGGCTGCCATGAATCCATGCCCGTGCGGATATTTATCGGACCCGACCCACCCCTGCACCTGCACCCCGGTTGCCATCCACCGTTATCGTTCGCGCATATCCGGGCCGCTTTTGGACCGGATCGACATCCACATCGAAGTGCCGGCGGTCAGGTACCGCGATCTGGCTGATCGAGGCGAAGCCGAGAACTCCGGGGCAATTGCGACGCGTGTCGAGAATTCGCGTAAACTGCAGATGGAGCGATTCAAGGGAACAAAAATCCACTGCAACGCCCAGATGACCCCCCGTTTCATCAAAAAATACTGTGAACTGGACGCCAGCGGCAACCGGATGCTGGAACTGGTTACCGACCGCCTCGGCTTCTCCGCACGCACATACACCCGCATCCTGAAGGTGGCCCGCACCATCGCAGATCTTGACGCGAGTGTCGCCATTCATGAACAGCACATCGCAGAGGCGATTCAGTACCGGAGTTTGGACAGGAAAACGGCATGAGCACTGTTCTGGTCACCGGCGCAGCCGGATTTATTGGATTCCACCTTGCGCAACGTCTGTTGAGGCTTGGTCATCAGGTTACCGGATTTGACAACTTAAATGACTACTATGAGGTCTCTCTCAAAGAGGCGCGTCTGAATATTCTGCGGGGAGAGGCCGGTTTCAGGTTTGTTCCGGCAGGGCTTGAACAGAGAGAGATCGTGGATGAACTGTTCAGCTCCGAGTCCTTTGATTGTGTGGTCCATCTGGCTGCCCAGGCGGGAGTCAGATACTCGATGCAGAATCCCCATGCCTATATAGATAGTAATATCGTCGGTTTTTTGAATATACTCGAAGGGTGCCGGCACTCGGGGGTCAAGCATCTGCTCTTTGCATCATCCAGTTCGGTGTACGGCGCTAACAGCAGGGTGCCTTTTTCCGAACACCACTCTGCGGATCACCCGGTATCACTCTACGCAGCTACGAAGAGATCTAATGAGTTGATTGCACACTCCTACGCCCACCTGTACGGCATCCCAGTCACGGGACTGAGATTTTTCACCGTTTACGGCCCTTGGGGACGACCGGACATGGCTTACTTCTCCTTTACCAGAGCCATCCTTGAAGGGCGCCCGATCAATGTGTTCAATAATGGTCGAATGCAGCGAGACTTCACATATATTGACGATATTACTGAAGGGATAGTTCGGGTTATGGATCATATTCCTCGGCATGATCCAGCCTGGAGCGCTGAAATGCCTGACCCGGCAACGAGCTCCGCTCCATACCGCCTCTATAATATCGGCAATAATAAGCCGGTTGAGCTTGGCCGTTTTATTGATGTCCTTGAAGAGTGCCTGGGTAAAAAAGCGGAAAGAAATCTGCTTCCGATGCAGCCGGGAGATGTATTTTCTACCTGCGCCAATGTGGATGATTTGTCGGAGGCGGTTGGGTTCAGGCCCAATACCACAATCGAAGAGGGGCTTGCCAGATTTGTTGAGTGGTACAGGGAATATTTCAGGTGAACCTCTCGGCCTTATGCCGCATTTGGGGTATTGAATGTTGTTTATGAGGTGCGCATAAGA
>JAQTRC010000069.1:5667-16786 GCA_028712665.1 Desulfuromonadaceae bacterium | reverse complement strand
GAGAAGGGGATCAGTTTTTCCCACTCTCCATGGAGGAGATGGCCAGGGTGAGGGGAGCGTCCGCATCGCCGTGGCTCGCGACAATGCTTTCTGCTTCATCTACGAGGACAATCTCCGGCTTTTGCGTGGCGCCGGAGCAGAACTCTCCTTTTTCTCGCCACTCGGCGATGCTGCACTGCCGGCCGATATCCACGGTATCTATCTGCCGGGTGGCTATCCGGAGCTTTATGCGGGAGAGTTGGCGGCAAATTTCGGGATGATGGAGTCGATCAGGAGTGCGGTGGCCGCAGATATGCCGGTCTATGCAGAGTGCGGCGGTTTTATTTATCTGACGGAGGGGGTGGATGCTTCCGAAAATCAGTCAAAAGCCGATTTTGTTGGGATTTTCCCGGTGCGTTCCAGGATGTTGCCCCGGCGCAAGGCGCTCGGATACAGGCAGGTAGAACTTGCAACCGGAACTGTTATCGGCGGGGAAGGAGCTATCTGCCGGGGGCATGAATTTCATTATTCGGAGATAGGAACAATGCCGGATGAGGTCGAACGCTGCTACAGAGTGTCGCGGCAAGAGCAGAAGCTAGGCGAGGAAGGTTTCCGGGTTCATAATTGTCTCGGCTCCTATATCCATCTCCATTTCGGCAGCAATGGAGAAATTGCCCGCGTCTTTGTGGATTCGTGCCGTCGATATAATCCTTCAATAAAACATTTACCGCAGAAGAGCAGGGAGTAAAATAGTTATTTTGACCCCCCCCTCCTCTCTTCTAAGATGCCACAGATGCCGTTACCCCCTCCGGCATGGAAGGATGGAGCAGCGCGATATTCAACTTTTCCAGCATCCGGGAGTTGTCAACGATCCGCGATTCAGAGACATATGAAAACATCAGCGGCGACATGACCCGGCCGGCCTCATCCAATGTTACCTGCGGCTGGCGCGGCAGCCCAAGCGCATCGGCGCAGGCGTTGAAGTATGCCGTCATGCTGCATGGATTCCCGTCGCTTACGTTGAAAATATCGCCATCTTCACCATGCTGCGCAGCAGCCAGGCATATGGCAGCCAGATCGTCGGCGTGTATGCGGTTGCTTGGACCGGATTCCTCCTCCCGCAGCAATGGCTGCCCCTGACTGATCTGCATAACAGGCAGCCTTCCGGGGCCATATATACCGCTTACACGCAGGATAATTACTGGAACGTCCTGGGCAGCGCCGTATTCAAGAAAAGCGGATTCGGCATCCAGGCGGCGTTTCCCCATCGCGGATGCCGGAGTTGTCTGGGACTCCTCCGTTACGATACTTCCGCCGGTTTCTGAGTAGACTGATGTGGCGCTCATGTAGATGATTTTCGCCGGCTTTCCATCCTTGGAGATCCGGGTGATAAAGTTCCTGGCGCGGCTGTCTGCGATACCCCCACCAGGGGGTGGAACGAGGTAGAACAGGATCGCGTCAGCCATATTGAATTCCTTAATCGCAGCCGGATCATCCAGGGACGAGAGCACTGTGATAAAGCCTGCAGATTGAAGCCGGCCAGCGTGTTCCTCCGACCTGATCATACAGGTCGCATTTATTCCGATATCACGATACATCCGGGCGATCCGCCCGCCGATGTAGCCGCACCCTGCTATGAAAACTTCCGGCATGCCAGACTCCCGCCTCTTCAAGATAACAGTGACTTCACAACCGGAACGATTCCACCGGTCGCAGACGCGATTGCCGCAGTTCGCTCCGACTCGCTCATAAACAGTTTGAGGTACTTTTTGGCTTTCTTTTTATCCCCTGCAATGACCTCGGACATCTTGCAGAGTATCCCGACCGGCACACCGTTGCGAAACCCTTCCACCAATTTTTGAATCTCGTTTTTTCGCTGCTTTTCCGTCCAGGTTTTGAATAGCGCCGCTCCCAGGTCATTGGTACTGTCCAGCATGATCTACACCTCGTATAAGTGGAGTAAAAAAGCCCCGCAGATTACTCTGCGGGGCCGGATAATATCATTTCAACAATCTGCAGGCTACTTTTTCCCGCAGGTGTCGTCGTACGTAAGTGCCGCCAGTTTCTGATAGTAGGCGAAATGGGCCTTGGTCCATTCTCCTGCTTTTTTCATCAATGCTTCCGCCTGACCGGGGTTGGCTTTCTTAAGCATGCGGTACCGGTTTTCATTATTGGTATACTCGCTGAATTCTATGGTTGCCGCCTTACTGTCCAGCTGCAGCGGGTTTTTGCATTCGGCGGCAAGAGCAGGATTGTAGCGGTACAGCGGCCAGTAACCGGACTGAACCGCTTTCTTCTGGGCATCGACACCTTCCGTCATGTTTATGCCATGGGCTATGCAGTGCGAGTAGGCAACGATCAGGGAGGGGCCGTCGAAGGCTTCCGCCTCCAGCATGGCCTTGACGCACTGGGCCGGATTCGCAAGCGATACCGCAGCTACATATACCGAACCGTAGGACATTGCGATCATCCCCAGATCCTTCTTGGAAACCTGTTTGCCTCCGGCGGCAAATAGTCCCACAGCCCCCATCGGTGTTGATTTTGAGGCCTGGCCGCCGGTGTTGGAGTAAACCTCGGTATCCAGTACAAACAGGTTGATGTTCTTGCCGGATGCGATGACATGGTCGAGACCGCCGAAGCCGATGTCGTATGCCCAGCCGTCGCCACCGATACACCAGACCGATTTCTTGACCAGGTAATCGGTGATCGGGACGAGCAACCTTGCAACCTTGTCCTTGCTCCCCTTGATGACCCCCTTCAGTTTATCGACGCGGCCACGCTGCGCTTCAATGCCGGCCTGAGTGGACTGGTCGGCGGAGGCGATCTCCTTGAACAGTTTGGCGTTTGCTGCAAAGGCCTTGTTGCCTGCCAGTTCAGTAACGTAATCAAGAGCCGACCTGGTGAACTGGTCAACGGTCAGGCGCATTCCGAAACCGAACTCGGCATTGTCCTCGAACAGAGAGTTGGACCAGGCCGGTCCACGTCCGTCGGCACGCTGTGCGTAGGGGGTGGTTGGCAAGTTGCCGCCATAAATCGAAGAACAGCCGGTGGCATTGGCAACAATCATCCGGTCGCCAAACAGCTGGGTCAACAGTTTAAGATACGGAGTCTCGCCACAGCCTGCACATGCGCCGGAAAATTCAAACAGTGGACGAATCAGCTGGTTGCCGCGCAGCGTGTCCAGTTTTACCTGTGACGGATCAACGTCGGGGAGGCCGAGGAAAAAGTAAAAGTTTTCGGCTTCCGAGGCGCGCAGCGGCGGCTGGAAGTGCATATCCAGAGCCTTGTGCCCGGCAACCTGCTTATCCTTGCCGGGACAGTTGTGGGAGCAGGCGCCGCAACCGGTGCAATCTTCCGGTGCAACCTGAACGGTGTATTTCTTGCCGGCCATCTCGGGAATCTTGCAGTCGGTCGATTTGAAAGTTGCCGGCGCCCCCTTCAGCAGCTTACCGTCATATGCCTTGGTGCGAACCGCGGCATGCGGGCAGACGAATGAGCAGATACCGCACTGAATGCAGATCTTCTCATCCCACACCGGTATCTCGGTCGCAATGTTCCGTTTTTCGTACTGCGAAGTAGCGGTGGGGAAGGTGCCATCGGCCGGCATCTTGGAAACCGGCAGGCTGTCGCCCAGGCCTGCAACCATCACGCCGGTGACATCCTTGACGAACTTGGGAGCTTTGCTGGAAACCGCAGCGGCCATCTTCAGCTTGCTGGTGGCTTTGGCCGGGACCTTGACCTCATAGAAGTTGTTCAGACCGGCATCGACCGCCTTGTAGTTCATCTCCAGAACTTTTTCACCAGCCTTGCCGTAAGACTTCTTGATGGCGCCCTTGATGGAGGAGATGGCGTCTTTCAGCGGAATGATGTTGGAAATCTTGAAAAATGCTGTCTGCATGATGACGTTGATGCGGGGTCCGAGGCCGATTTCGTTCCCCAATTTTACGCCGTCGATAACGTAGAATTTCAGTTTCTTGGCAATAATCTGCTGCTGCACCTCTTTGGGGATGGTATCCCATACCTCTTTAGGCCCGAAGGGGGCGTTCAGAAGGAATGTAGCGCCATCCTTGGCGCGGGCCAGCATGTCGTATTTCTCCAGGAAGGAGAAGTTGTGGCACGCTACAAAGTCGGCCTCTTGCACCAGGTAGGGGGCCCGGATCGGCTTTTTGCCGAAGCGGAGGTGCGAAGTGGTCATGGAGCCTGCCTTCTTGGAGTCGTACACGAAGTAGGCCTGGGCGTTGTTGCTGGTTTCCTCGCCGATAATCTTGATCGAGTTCTTGTTGGCTCCGACGGTGCCGTCGGAACCGAGACCGAAGAACATCGCCTCGTAGGTTCCAGGCATCGGGTTTTTGAAGGAATAATCGACCGCAAGGCTACAACCGGTAACATCCTCCTCGATACCAACCACGAAATTTCTCTTCGGCTTGGCCGCTTTAAGGTTATCCAGCACAGCCTTGGCCATGGCCGGGTTGAATTCTTTTGAACCGAGGCCGTAACGGCCGCCGACGATTACCGGGTAGCCTTTGAAGGAGAATTTCTTCTGCTCCATGGCCTCGCCGATGGCGGTGCGGACGTCCAGGTAGATCGGCTCGCCGAGCGCCCCCGGTTCCTTGGTGCGATCCAGAACTGCGATCTTCTTGACGGTCTTGGGAAGAGCCTTGATAAAGGCATCCAGCGGGAAGGGGCGATAGAGGCGGATCTTGACCACGCCGACCTTCTCACCTTTTTTTACCAGATTTTCAACGGTATCCTGCACGACATCGGCGCCGGAACCCATTACAACGACAACGCGCTCGGCGTCTTTGGCGCCGACATAGTCAACCAGCCTGTACTTGCGGCCGGTCATCTTGCCGAACTTATCCATCTCTTCCTGGACGATCTTTTCGCAGATCGGGTAGTAAGGGTTAACGGTCTCGCGACCCTGGAAGTAGACGTCCGGATTCTGGGCGGTGCCGCGCATGATCGGTTTGTCAGGGTTGAGGCCTCGTGCCTTGTGCTCGCTGACCAGCTTATCGTCGATCATGGCCCGCATTTCGTCAAAGGAGAGCTCAATCACCTTCTGAATTTCATGGGATGTGCGGAAACCGTCGAAGTAGTGAAGGAAGGGGATGCGGCTGCGCAGGGTCGAGGACTGGGCGATCAACGCAAAATCCATGACTTCCTGAACGTTGTTCGAGCAGAGGAAGGCCCAGCCGGTGGAGCGGCAGGTCATGACATCGGAGTGGTCGCCGAAGATCGAGAGCGCCTGGGCTGCGATGGCGCGTGCCGATACGTGAAATACCGTGGAGGTCAGTTCGCCGGCGATCTTGAACATGTTGGGGATCATCAGCAGAAGGCCCTGACTGGCGGTAAAGGTAGTCGTAAGCGCTCCAGCCTGCAGAGCCCCATGAACGGCGCCCGCAGCGCCGCCTTCGGACTGCATCTCGGCCACTGTCGGAACTGTGCCCCAGATGTTCTTTTCTCCTTGTGCACTTTTTTCGTCGGAAATTTCGCCCATAACCGATGACGGGGTGATCGGGTAAATCGCGATGATTTCGTTGGTGGCGTGAGCCACGTGGGCGGCGGCCGTATTGCCGTCAATGGTAACCATTTTTCTGCTCATGTACTTCCTCCTCATTTTATTAGGTTACATAAATCTATCCGGGACATGTCACATTCAAAGTTCGTTTCTGCCTTGCAGCGCCCACTGCACAGTGGCCGCATCGACAAACTCTATATCGCTACCGAGTGGAATGCCGTGAGCCAAACGGGTCACTTTCACACCCTTCAATTTGAGCAGCCTGGTCAGATAAAGCGCGGTTGCTTCACCTTCCACAGTGAAATTGGTGGCAATAACAACTTCGTTTACGCCACCTTTGCCAATTCGCTCCAGCAGTTCTTCAATCCGGAGAGTGGAAGGTCCGATGCCGGACAAGGGGGAGATAGCGCCCTCTAAAACATGATACACGCCATGGTATGCGTTGCTTCTCTCGAGCGCCATCAGATCCTGAGAGTTCTCCACGACGCAGATGATTCCTGAATCACGGTTGCCGGAACAGATTGCACAGGGATCGTTCTCAGTGACGGCAAAACAGTTTGAACAGGGATGAACCCGATCGCGAACCTCGCACAATGACTCAGAGAGTGCAGTGAGATTATGCGGCGATTTCAGCAGGTGAAATGCGAGGCGCAGGGCGGTGCGTTCTCCTATCCCCGGCAACTTCTTCAATTCTCCTACAAGTCGCATCAGCGAAGATGATTTTGTTAACATAATTTCCGGCACAAATAAAACTTTTTTTTAGTATTATAGCGTGGTTAAAAAAGATCTGCAGCAACCCGGAAGTGGCGCAGCACAACCGAAAACCAATCAGCATCGATTATATCTGGCGTTAGTGCCAGCGGACAACCAATCTGAGTCGAGAAAGGCAGAGGCAACTATTAGTCGAACTAAAACATTTAGTCAAACTAAATATTACCGGCAAAAAAAATGCAGTAGAACTCCTGCGCAACTATCCGTAATTGCTAAAAAAGACCTGGGATACTCATGCCGCCGGTTATTTTGGACATTTCATCGCCGATCTCGGCGTGAACCTTCTTTAATGCCTCATTTGCCGCAGTAATAACAAGGTCTTGCAACATCTCTACGTCGTCGGGATCAACCGCCTCTTTTTTTATTTTCAGTGAAATAATTTCATTCTTGCCGTTAACCTTGATGCTGACCGCGCCGCCACCCGAGGTAGCCTCCGCAGTTTTGAGGCTAGCCTCTTCCTGCAGTTTAGCCATCTTCTGCTGGATCATCTGAGCCTGCTTCATTATACTGGCCAATCCTTTTGACATCATCTCCTCCTCATTACATTATGAAAAACCCTGTCGTGTCTAGAATTCCCTTACGTCCGTAATTCTGGCGCCAAAAACTCTCTCTGCCTCTATAATAACCGAATGTTTTTGTACTTCAAGTCTCAATTCTTCCATATGTTTTTCATGGTCACACTTTTTTTTTTCGGCCATGGATATTGGCGTCTCCCCGGAATCAGGCGTAATCGGCTTCACCCTGATTAATGTATCCATTCCGGTAAATTGGGAGGCCAGTGTCCTGACTTCGGCGGCAAATCCTGCATCCTGCGCAGCTGTCAGATAGTAGCTGCCAAGCGGGAATCCAATCTCCATCACTCCGGTTTCCTGCTTTAACGGACTGCCATGTTCGAGAATTGACCCTACTGAGGGGAGTTGTTCATTCACGAAAGAGACAAAGCGGCTCCAGACAGATTGGCTGTCAGCAACTGAGTGTGCAGCCGGAGGTAAAGGGGAATGAGGCAATGGCTGCCGATAGCCGGGTGCAGAGAGCGGTTCGGGATTATTTTGCCGGGCGCCGGCAGGCTTTACTCTTTGGCTATCCCAAGGTAGTGGGGGTGTATGGACTGCCACCGCCTCAAGGGCCTTTATTTTTTCTATAAGGTCCTGAATTGAAATGACCGGCGACAGCAAGGCCGCCTTAAGAAGCGCCATTTCCAGCAACAACCGCGGAAAACTGGCATGAGCCATTTCAGTTTCAGCTTTTACCAGCAACGTTAACCGGCGCTGGAGATCCTGGGACGTAACGTTTGCTGCCTGCATACGGAGTTCATCAAGTTCGGCCGCAGCCAGATCAAGGATATCTTCCGGCTTGCCGACAGAGCTGATTACCAGGAGGTTTCGGAAATGCTCTACCAACTCCTGACAGAACTGGCGCATATTGTAACCTACCAGATCTACCCGCTTGATGCAGTCAAGCAAAGCCTGTGTGTCGCCGCAAAAAACCGCTGACGAAATCTCGGCCAACAGGCGACGGTCCACAGTACCAAGCAATGTCCCAACATCCTCGTCGCTGACGGTGTTGCCACAAAACGCCAGCACCTGATCCAGGGCGGTCAGCGAGTCGCGCATGCTTCCATCCCCTTTGCGCGCTATCAGTGCCAGCGATGAATCGCTGATTGTAACGGATTCCCGGTCGGAAATCTCGCGCAGACGCGCAATAATCTTGGGAAGCGTAACCCGTTTAAAATCGAAACGCTGGCAGCGGGACAGGATGGTTACAGGCAGCTTGTGCGGTTCTGTGGTTGCAAAGATGAACTTGACATGCTCGGGCGGCTCTTCCAAAGTCTTCAGCAGAGCATTGAAGGCATTGGTTGAGAGCATATGGACTTCGTCAATGATGATGATCCGGTAACGACTGTGAGACGGGAGATATTTGATATTGTCCCGCAGGTCTCGGACATCTTCAACGCCGTTGTTGGAGGCTCCGTCTATCTCGAAGACATCGGTTGAGGTGCCCTTGGTGATCTCGATGCAGAGGGGGCAAACATTGCAGGGTTCGTGGGTAACCCCTTTTTCGCAGTTCAGAGTTTTCGCCATGATGCGGGCGGTGCTGGTCTTGCCAACACCCCTGGCGCCGGTGAACAGAAAAGCATGGGCTACTCTGCCGGAGTCGATGGCATTCTGCAGTGTACGACTGACATGTTCCTGCCCAGCCAGCTCGGAAAATGTCTGGGGACGATATTTCCTAGCCAGAACTTCGTAGTGCGTGCCGTTTGACAAAAGATCGAACCTCGCGGGAGATCTGACGCCCGCCGGCGGCGTCAGGGTCAGCATCAAGAACAGGGAAAAGGGTGGGTTGATGGAGCTTGCAGACGCAGATGACAGCCGGGCTTACCCGCGGCACACAGCAGAAGCCGCTGCCGTTGCTTCCTTCCGGACCTGGCGGAGTTCACGGCGTGCCGTTGCGCGGGGCCCGGCTGTCATATCCGCCTGCAAACAAAAAAAGGGAGAGAGTCCATCGAACTAAATACCCAACCTACTGATAAAAAACCGGTAGACCGCCTGAATGCTGTTACCACAAAAATGCCACAAAAAAATCTCTGGACAGTTAATGGGGATGTTCTGTTTAGCATAATGAGGGCTTTGGGGCAAGCAGAAATACGGAAGGTCCGGTTTACACCCCTATTGGTCATTCAAACTATTAGTTCAGTAATTTCTGCTTGGACAAAAGCCTTCGGAGTTAAAAGAGGGGCCAGCAAAGACAGCTCCTTTATTTGGAATCGGAGTTACAGTACCTTCCGCCCCTGGATGACTCGCACGAGCACCACTATAATCGCAATTACGAGCAGAATATGGATAAGACCGCCCATGGTATACGATGTAACAATGCCTAACAGCCACAGAATTATCAATACTACACATATTGTCCAAAGCATAACACATCTCCCTTTATCCTGGCTGCTGCGGTAAAGTCAGCCTCTGCCGTTTCAGCGCCTGTTTAGTTTATGACAGAATCTAAAAAAACCCGCCGGAGCGGGTTTTAAGTTCAGATGAGGCCATTGTTATTTAATAATCAGATCGTTTTCCACCCTGACGACGTTCTCAATCTTTCTTGCGACCTCTCCAGCCTTGGCGACACTCTGCGCAGAATTGACAAAACCGCTTAACTGAACGACACCCTGGTATGTCTTGACATTGATCTGCATCGTTTTCAGCGTTGCTTCGTTAAAGATTGCAGCTTTCACCTTGCTTGTAATTACGGAGTCATCGACATACTGGCCGGTACTTTCATGTTTTTGCGTGGCTGCACACCCGAGGAATGTTGCCAGTAAGGCGATACAGAGTGCTAATTGTATAATGCGTGTCAGTTTTACCATGATGATTCTCCTTTTTTGTCTATTTGAAATTTTACCTTCAGATTTATTGCGATTTGATCATGTTGAAGCAAACCACATTCGCATCCGCATGCAATAAATGTGAGCCGTCCGGATGATAGTTCAGTTGTACTGCGACTTCTTCAATCACATAATATTGCTGTGCTTTGCAACTTTCGGAACCTTTGGAAATGAACTCGGTCATTAATTTTTCACTCATACTCTGAATAGTTTGCGCATCGGCAATTGTTTTTGAATTTACCGTAAAGACCGCATTGTTAATCAGGAACCTCTTGACTACGACAGCCTGGGGATAAGTGCTCTGGTAGCTCCCCTTGAAAATACCCATGAATTTGCTTTTGGTGGCCGCTTCCTCAGCCGTGGAACTTCCGGTAAAAGGAATGGTAATGGATAGCGCTATAATCATTATCTTTAGCCATCGCTGCATGAAATCTCATCTCCTGTCGTATTGATTTGCTCCCTGTGGGAGTTACGGTTCTGTACTATTTTTTCTTGATGTATAATTCCGATTTAATTTCATCCAGTGCAATTATTACCGGGTTAAGGGATAACTTCAGCTCATCCAGATGCCGGACGGATTTTTGGGCGATGGGAGCTATTGCGTCAACCCCGTTACGCGTCAAGTCGGTAGAGAGGTATTTCTGGATTTCCTTTAAGTCGGTCAGGTACGCTTGATATGTGCGGTTGATCCCTACCGCTGCTGCAGGTACTCGAGCATAGATTTCAGCTAATCTTTCGCGGCGCTCTGCGCTGAGTTCACGTATCTCGGGATTTGTAAAAGCCTCCCCCTGCTTTTCCCACTCTGCAAAATACTCCTTGCTGTGCGCCTTCATCTCCTCTGAGCGTTTAATTACCCGTTTACCCTCACTCTCCAGATTCTTGAGATCTTTCGAATAAGTGTCGAAGGATTTTTTAAGATCGGGTTGGCCTACAGCGACAAGCGATTCCAGCGATGAAGCCGTAATATCTATCTGTACCTTCATTTTCCTGATCTCGTCGTCCACATCCCTGATCGAGTTGGAAGCTTTAACGGACCGATCCATACCGGTAGTTGCACATCCCCCCAGCAAGGCGGCAGTGCCGAGTAGAAGCATGGCCAAAAAGGCTACTGATTGACTTCTGATTTTCATGATGTTCTCCTTTGTTGTGCGTTAGTGGTTAATGCGTCGCGATTACATCCCTCTTTTCAGCTATTCCAACATGGCTACCCCGATAGTCATAAAGTTACGCAGAGGAACGCAATTAGCCTGCCAAGAGCCGAGGAGAGATTGTAAAGCTGTATTTAAGCTTTAATAACAGTGGATTATGTTGGTGGAAGGGAAGATCGGTGTAGTATGAAATGATTCCGTCAGCCTCAATATTTGGTGGAACCTCCGTATATTGAGGGATGCTTTGAAGGAAGGTGGAGCGCCCTGTTATACCAATTTCAAATCAAAGATGAAATCAAGACGGCGGGGATTGAGACGCCGAGG
>JAQTRC010000069.1:0-5567 GCA_028712665.1 Desulfuromonadaceae bacterium | reverse complement strand
AATTGGATTAAGCAGAACGATCAGAGCCGGTAACGTCACCAGCGCGAACAGGGCCGTAAAACCGATCCCAAAATTGGTGGCCCAGCCGATGGAGGCCAGTGCGGGATAATCGGCCAACGCCAGCGAACCGAAACCGGCTATGGTGGTCAGCGCAGAGAGCAGCACCGCCCGCCCGGACTGGATGAAGCGCTTCTCTCTACCCTGCCGATCACCGGCTGTAATCTGCTGGCTGACGTGAAGTCCGTAGTCGCTTCCCATCCCGATGATCGTCACCAGCACCATGGCGTTCATGAAGTTAAGCCCCATCCCGCAAAGCGCCATAATCCCCAGCATGGCCAGTGAACCGGCAATCACCGGAAAGATAGCGTAGAAAATTCCGCTGGGAGACTTAAAATGGGCCAGCAGCAGGAACAGCACCAGCAGACCGCCGATCATGAACCCCCATAGGAAACTCTCCTTGACCGAAGCTGCCAGTTGCGAACTGACCAGGTCTATACCGGTGACCCGCGCCAAGGGGTCGATGGTGGACAGTTCATGCAGAAACGCTGCCTGGTCGAAGCCTGAATCCTTGTAGTACAGATAGAGCAGCGCGTGGTAGCCGTCCGTATCCTTGATAAGATGGCGATCCACCACTCCCCGTAGCGGTGAGGCTTTCAGCCGGGCAATAGCCTCCACCTCCGGCACAGGGTACAGTGCATTGCCGGCAGAAACCGCCGCAATGAATTGCTGAAAAGAGTGAGTCTCGAACCCTTGCTTGGCCAGTGCTGCTTCCAGTCCCGCCACAGGCAGACCGCTGCCCGTCCTTTCGGAGAGAGCCCGGCTGATTTCAATCTGTCTATCCCGGTTATTTATTATCTGCCCCAATGAGGACCAGCTGCTGATATTACCTCTGTTCTGCCAGTTCCGGGCCAGATCGTCCACGCGTGCCGCACGGCGAAGGAGTTCCGCCAGATCCTTCCCTTCCACTGCCACCAGCAACTGTTTTGGCGCCAGACTCAAGTGACGTTCGATCTTCTCCTGTGCAAGAAAAGCCTCGGAATGGCGCGGCTGAAGGTTTTTTAACTCGCCGTCGAAGAAGGTTCGGCTGGAGGCTGCAGTCAAGAGGATGATCGCCAGAATCGAAATTGCCACCACCGCACGGGGGAACCGTCCGGCCAAACGCCAGGCGCGGCGCAGGCCGAGGCCCGGTATCGGTCGGTAGTTGGCCGGAAAGCGACGGTCCATATATGCCAGAAGCGGCGGAAGAAAGAAAAAGGTGGTGTAGAGTGAGAAGAGCACTCCCAGTCCGACCAGCAGACCCAGTTCGGACAGGGCCCTGACATCGGAGATCATCAGAGCAAAAAAAGGCATGGCCGTGGTGGTGGCGGCTGTAAAAAGAGTGTGGCCGGTATCAATCACTGCTAGGCGCAGCGACTCGTCGGCCCCTTTGCCGGCCGCACGTTCGGAATGAAAACGGTCGTAGAGATGGATCGAGTAATCGGTCCCCAGGCCGATGATCAGCGCCATAAATGCGAAGGAGATTATGTGTATTGAGGGGAGCAGCAGCCCGGCAACCCCCAGTGCCAATGCAACGCCTACAACTATGATTAACGGCAGGAGCAGAGTCGGGAGGATACGACGGTAGACCACATAAAAGATGGCCAGCACCACTGCCAGAGAAGAGAGTATGCAGGCCAGGATGTTGGACTTCATCGCAGCTTCATCCAGCACCGCGCTGATATGGGCGCCGGCGCATGAGATAGATACGGTTGACCCTATTCGCGCCTGGTTGATTGTGGTCACAAGTGCGCGTGCAAAGGTCATATCCTGCACAGGCCTGGCCGGTTCTGCGATCATGATCAGCACCTTGCCGTCCTTTGACAGAAAGTAGGGGGAGGACGGGTCCAGGTCGAGCGCCTGGCTGCCGGCCTTGAGCCTCGGCAGAATAAGATCCCGCAGATAGAGCGGGTCCGCACTTGCCAATCCGGTCATGGCTCCTCCGAACTGTCCGGCAAGGTCGGCCTGGATACGGCGCAGAGAATCATCCATTGATACGGCTGTAAAACGTTGCAGCAGAACGGGTACATCCTCCGGGGCGATAAAGAGTTGCGGACGGGTCACGGCGTAGGCTATGAAGGCGTTGAAGGAGACCGCCTCACTCTCGTCGAAGATCCTCCAGGTGATACGGCGGAAAGCAGGCTCCCCCCCCACCTGCGCCAGACGAAGCCGCTCGGCAAACCTTTCCGCCTCGCGGGGAAGTTCCCCCTTCTCCCCCTCCAGCAGGAAATAGGCCTCATTGGCGCTTCCGCTCCATTGCAGTGAGTCGAGCAGGAGTTTCAATGCCGGTTGGCGCGCAGGGAAGAGCTGGAAGATATCGGCGTCAAAGCGGGTGGTGAAGATCACGGCGGCTGAGAGCAGAAGCGCCAGAAAAAAGGCGGACAATACTGCACGAGGTCTTCTGGTTGTTATCCTTAAAATCCATTCCAGGTGACTGAGAGTGAGGGAATTGAACTGAGAAGTCAGTTTGGAGATAATCGATCTGAGCATGAGACTCTACAAACCCTGGATGGCGGAAAGTGGCATCACCGTCAACCCGTCAAGGCAGGGTGCGAAAACTGAATCGTCGAGGGGAGTGTTGACCTCCGGCTCATCAAGTGTGATCCGGATACGATCGTCGCGCCCGTTCCGCATATCGAGCTTCAAAGCTACCGGAACACCGTTGACTGGTGAATACCTGCTGTAATAGACATGATCGCCGGCGGGGGATACCTTGGATGTGACCAATCCATGCTCGAAAGTGACCTTTTCAGTAAATCCCAGTTTGCTGATGCGCTCCACCGTTTCGCTCAAAGGGAGGCCTTCACGAGGGTCGGCATCCATCACCCAGCGCATCAGACTCCACCCCTGCAAGCCACCCTTGTCCGGCAGCTCGTCGAAACGTCCAACATATGCCGTAGAGCGGGAGGGATAAATCAGAGTGATGCGGTCTCCCTTGGCAAAGGCCTCCATCATGGTCGTTCCAAAGGGTGAGAGCATCACCAGATGGAGTTGATCGGGACGACGATAGAGGAGATAACCGCTCCCCCCCATACTGCCGTCCGAAGCGTGGATCGAGAGGGATACTGCGGATGAAAGCGTCTCCACGACTCTACCCGGACGGTAAGCAAAGGGAGGAGTCGCAATGGTGGCGCAACCGGTGAACAGCAGAAGCGGCAGCAGATGTTTTAACAATCTGTAAAACGGCATAGTGTGATCTTTCTTTACTTAAATCGACTATTCCAGCCGGAAATCCCGCTCGGTAAGGCCGACATTGCGACGGACCTTTTTCAGGCTCATGGTGGCCCGGTCGCCGTTCCGCTCGTTGATTACGAGCCTTCTTACGGTACCGTCTCCCAGAAATACGATTGTAATATCCTTGACCTGCCCTTTACCCGCAGGGGCAATGGTCAGGGTATAAACGGAATCGGTCAGATCGGCCTGGATTGCCACCCCGTCCGGCAGGGATGTGACCGGGGAAGCCAGTCTGGAAAACCACTGTTTCAGCCCCTGCTCCGGAGGAAGCGCGATTCTGCCGGGGGTCCTGTCTCTGCCGGACGCCTGTTCGATGACGTTGTCCCGCAACAGCATGCGACCGCTGAAGGGAGGGTTTATCTCCATAAAAAACAGATCGGGCTTTTTAAAACGAAGCGTGCCGCTCATCACCATGGTCCGCTTCATCAGGATGAGCCGTTTTTCCTGGGTGATATCGGCAGTAAAATCAGAAATGCCGCCAAAACCGCGGCGTAAGGCCTCCAATCCCTCAACTGGAGAGATTGTGCCGGCCTGGCAGAGGGAACTATTCAGCAGGATAAACGATAGCAACAAAAGGATTACATGAAACCGCTTTATCAGCAAATCCTCTTGCAAAAGTCCTTCCCCCTCCCTTGACGGGAGGGGGTTAGGGGGTGGGTGAAGCTGCAACATGCTGATTTCATGGCTACCTCCCCCCCACCCTAACCCTCCCCCGCAAGTGGGGAGGGGATTTTTTGGAGTTTTGCAAGAAGCTCGCTTTGTCACCATTACAGTTTTCCCACTCCAAGGGTCAATCGCACGGTCAAGAGCTGATCCGCGCCGCTAAAAACATTCCCCTCTATCATGAACAGATGCCCGAATGATTTTATCACACCGGCTGAAACCGTCAGAAGATCCCCGGCAACTGGAGGTCCGGAGAATTCGGCATGATCGACCGATGCAAGAAAGCCCCCTTCATCCTCCTCCTGCGCAACAACAATACCGGCTAACTGGGCAACGCATTCGATCATCAGAATCTGTGGAAATCCATGGTTAGCGGTCAGAGCGGTCCGGGCAACTCCTCTTATACCCTGTTCCAGTGCAATAATCCGGTCAAGTAACAAAAATGGGTATCGGTGCGGCAGATATGCGGCAGGATCGCTGTTAAACAGAAGTGCCTCCCTGAAACCGGATCGCGAAGTAGGGACCTTCAGGCGAGGCCGCCAGGTGAAGACCGGGCTGGCCGGGCTTTAATGAAGCCAGTAAGGCGGCCATGGCAGTGCCTCCCATTGCCAGCGAACTACCGATGGCTCGACCCGCATCTATCGAAGTAATACCGCTAAAACGCTCCGTGAGGGGAGGAAGCAAGGTAGCCGTACCGGAGAGAGATACCAGTTCCGGCGTATCAAAACCATCCATGAGGAGGTCAATCCCCATATTTTCATGACCGGGAACCAACCGGCCGACAGTGCTGATCGAATCGACGCGCCCCTTGACTATGCCCCCCCTCCTTTCAGCATGTCCGGCACTCTCCAACACGAGCATGCCGCACCCTTCGCCAAATGCCCTTGCGTAACGCTGCAACTGGCCGGTGGCGGCAAAACCGGAGAGCATCAAGGGGGTCAGGTCATCGACTCCGCCGGTCAGCATTATGTCAGCCCGCCCATCAATAATGAAACTGCAGGCCATCATAAAAGCCGATTCAGCGGAACAGAAACGCTGCACCTGGGTCACATTGGGGCCTTTCAGCCCATGTTCGATTGAAACGTTACTTGCGGAAGCATTGGATACCGTGTTGGGAAAGAGCATCGGAGAGATCCCCTCTACCCCATCAACAAAATACCCCGTAAGAAACTCGGCTGAGTTGGCGACACCGCCAAAACCGCATCCAAGTGCAATGCCGATCCGTTCCGGCGGGAGGGTATTCCTGTCAATTCCTGCATTCTTAAGAGCCAGCCCGGCGACAGCCACGGCAAACTGGCTGCAACGATCAAGCTTGCGGGCCTTTAAAGGCGGGATGAAATCGGTAGCTTTAAAACCGGCCGCCTTCCCCCAGTAACCAGAGCTGTTCACCGCATGTTCAGCCGGCAGTTGTGTAAGGGCATCCCGGCCGGAACGGATCAACTCCAGAACCGGTTCCAGGCCAATTCCGGCGGCGGTCACGGCCGAAAAACCGCTGATAACGATATCGTTCAGAGTATAGTTCATCTTGCCAGCACCAGAGAGGTAATATTGCCGCCAAAGGCAAACGAGTTGGAGATAGCCAGGTCATATTCACCGGAACGTGGGCCGTTATGACAATAATCCAGGTCACATTC
>JAQTRC010000068.1 GCA_028712665.1 Desulfuromonadaceae bacterium | reverse complement strand
ATGTTCAGGCTTGATCTGAGGTATACAGGCATTCTGGAACTGGGGGGCGTCACTGCTCCGGACGAATTGTTGGGGCAGATCAGATCGGTCCGCCGCCAGGAGCACCGCAAGTGCAAGGGAGATGGTTTTACAGTTGAATCCAGTTCGGATATTGATATTTTCGACCAGCTGCATCTCAAAACGTTCGAACGTCAAGGGATAGAGCGGAGCGAATTGGAAGGGCGACTTATAAGGAGCATTACAGGGGCAACGCTTGAATCGGGAATGGGAGAACTTCTTTTCTGCCGGGCGCCGGATCGGGAAGTGGCCTCTGCAACCCTGTTCCTTTATGACGACCGGTACGGATATTATCTGTTTGCCGCCAATGATCCCGAGTATCGTAAAACCGGGTGCGGCTCTTTTATAATGGTTGAAAATATTTTGAGATGCTTTGAGAGAAGGCTGATCGGAGTGGATTTTGTCGGTATAAATTCCCCCCAGAGAGGTGATTTCAAGACCAGCTTCAATGCCCGTCCCGTACCATATTTTATCACATCATGGAGTAAACCGGACAAACCCATCATGCCATGAAAAGCCAATCATCCAGAAAAAAAGGAAAACTCCATGGCAGACCAGCCAAAAATCAGACTCAAATTCCACGAACATCAGAGAATCTCAGCTTTAGGCAAACGCCATTGGTTTCCCAGGCTGTTTCGGCTCTCTGACGGTACAATCCTACAAAACAACACCACTGGTGACGACACCCTGGAAGCGGTTGAACAGAAGGAGAGTGGCGTGCTCCGCCGCACTATTGACGGGGGCGCCACCTGGCAGGAGATGGTGATGCCTCCCCGTTGCGGCATGCCGGTATTACTCCCGGACGGCAACTTGCGGTCATTCAACTACCGGCTATGGCCAGGTCCGGACAACACCCTTTGCGGGATGATGAGCGACCTGCCACCCGGTTCCAATGCGTGGACCAAAGAAGAGCGATTCGAAATATATCTGCCCCGTCCGGCCACCGCCGCCTGCCTGCCGCGCGGCGTTCAGCTGCAACCCGACGGCAGCCTGCTTGCCGCACTGTACGGAAAGTGGTCCAGAGATCATAAAGACAGCAGCTATATTGTCAACTCCGACGATAATGGCCGCACATGGCACTATCGCAGCACTATTGCGGGGGGGGGGAACGCATTTTGGGAGGGATTCAATGAACCGGTGCTCTGCCGAACTGCTGATAACGCGCTTCTCTGCGTGATGCGTACCGGCAGCGGTTATCCCCCGCTGCATAGCTGTCGTTCCGAAGATAACGGATTTACCTGGAGTAAACCGCGCAATTTGGGAACATACAGCGTTTCGCCCGATCTTTGCCTGATGTCCAACGGAATTCTTGTATGCAGTTTCGGGCGCCCCTGGATACAGATGACCTTCAGTCTCGACGGTAATGGAAATACATGGACCGATCCCGTCACCATTCTGGCCTCGCGTGGCAACAGCACCTGCTATACAGGTGTTGCCGAAGCCGCTCCCGGGCGCCTTGCGCTCGTTTACGACCAGAATTTTGAAGGGCCGCCTTGGCTTGCCAATGACAATTATATAAATTCCTTGTTGATTGACGTTGAAATCTGTTGAGCATTCTGAAGAGACTGGAGATATCATGAAGCAACTGAATAATCTGGCAATAATCCAAGCGAGAGGCGGTTCCACCAGAATCCCAAGAAAAAACATCATCCCTTTTCTTGGAAAACCGCTGATCTCATATGTGATAGAAGCGTGCCGATCTTCAGCCCTGTTCGACAGGATTCTGGTCGCCACAGATGATGATGAAATTGCAGCTACAGCGCGTGAATACGGTCTTGAAGTCCCTTTCAAACGGGAGCTTTTCAACAGTGACTGTGAGCATACCGATAGCTTGGGCAATCCTGTCGAAGAACCTAACGAGATCGACCGCCACTATACGGAAAAATTCAAGGATTTAAGGAATCCGCTTGCTGAATACTGTCTTGAAAGGTTGCAGGAGACAACTGGCGAACAATTTGCCGCATATTGCGTATTTCCGGGCAATGCCCCGTTCATAACCGGCACTGTTATTACTGAACTCTATCATGAGTTCTCGGAAAATGGGCGAGACTTTGCAATGACTGTGGCTCGATGCGGCAGGCATCCATGGTTTTTCAGCCATGGCAGCTATGATGCTCCAACCCCAATTGCGCCGGATATCAGGACGCGAAACGGCGTCGGACTGGTTCCTAGAACACAGGATCTGCCAGAGCTTTTTTTGCCCTGCAGCCCGATGTTTTTCAAGTCGCACTGCCCTAAAGACGCTGTAAATGGTGGTTATGTTAAACAGGATTTTCAGGTCTGCCTTGACATCGACACTTATGACGACCTGATCTGGTATGAAAAACTTGCGCGAGGGTTATTATGCCCGCAAGCGTGAATCTGGCAGGAATTGTTCATTCAAAATGGTTAGTTGTCTGAGCGGTGTTGCAGGATATTATCCAGAGCAACTGACGCTTCCTGTATTGGAGAATTCCAGGCGCCTTGTTGTCTCTGCCTGAAAAGACGCATAGTCGGGTACCAAGGTGAATCAGCACGTCCAATCATCCAACGCCAGTCCGGGGCATACGGAAGCATGACGAAAACAGGTTTACCCAATGCTCCGGCCAGGTGGGCGACAGCGGTATCGATGCTTATTACCAGGTCCAGTTGTTCGATCATGGCCGCCGTATCGGCAAAATCACGAATGTGAGGGGTCAGGTCGACTATGTTCAACCCTTGCGGAGGACGGGTAATTTCTTCCGCTCCGCTCCCTATCTGGAGAGAAAATATTATGGCAGATTTTTCCGCGAGTGGAGCAAAGTCAAGCAGAGAACAGGAACGTAATGCGTCCGGATAATTTTTGCCTTTCCACACAAGACCTATTTTGAACTCTTTTTGGTGGTTTGCCATGAGCCTCCGCCAGCTGGCAATCCGGCCAGATGGCGCTTTAAGATACGGAGTTTGAGACGGAATCGTCTCCAGAACCGTCTCGAAAATTCTCGGCAAAGAGATGAATGGAGCCTGCCAGTCACAGGGTGAGCAGGGAGTTCCAAATGGGATTACCGCATCGAACTCTTTAATCTCCTGAAAGAGAGTGACTAGTGGTGGATGGCATTCAATCAGAACCTTCCCGCCCAATCCGGCCACAAGAAGAGCATACCTGACGAACTGCATTGCATCGCCGAAACCCTGCTCGGCGTGCAACAGAATGTTTTTCCCTTCCGGCGAAGATCCGTCCCAGAGAGGAATATCAGTATGCCGGAGCGGTGAGGTGAAGGATTCCTTGAGCCAGCGCCACTCGTATTCCTGCCACCCTTCTCGAAATTTGCCCTGAAGCAGAAGCGTCAGGGCGAGGTTCCAGTGGGCTTCAGCAAAATTCGGATCTTTATCGAGAGCTTGGCTGCAACAAACTTCAGCTTCAGATACCTTCCCCAGGGCGAGTAAGGCGGTTGACCTTGTTGTAAGAGGTACCGGCGATGACGGCATCAAACGGGCGGCTGAAATAAATGACTCGGCTGATTCTTTGAAGAGAGCAAGCTCCAAAAGGGCATTGCCAAGATTGTTGTGCGCCTCGCCCATTCCGGAGTCGAGTTCGATTGCACGATAATAGCATCGGACCGCTTCCTGAAACTGCTTGGTTTCATACAGCGCAACCCCACAGTAGAGATGCAGGGCAGCGATGCCGGGAAAAAGCTTTATAGCTCGTCTGAAACAGGGCAGCGCCTTGTCCGGCCGACCGCTACCAAGAAGCGCTGCGCCCTCCTCAAAAGCCTGTTTCGCTCGTTGTGACGGCGTGCTCACATAAGATCCTTGTTTCCTGATGACTACTTGTCCAGCTAAAACGCCTTCGCTGCAAACCCATCATACTCGTCCGCATTCGGATCCATCAGCTTGCCGTTCACATCTTTTCCAGAAAATTTGAAAACCAGGTGAGAGGGGTCAATGACGGCGTCACCGTTCGCGTTCTGCTGAAGAGAAAATGTCACTGTAGCCTTCTGATTGGCTACATCGTATACCACATTTTTTATTATCGGCAGGTTGGCTTCCTTTTGCGGGTAAAGGGTATAGCCGTGATTGTAGTAGCCGGCAGCGCCTCCCGTGGCCTTGCTGATTTTCCAGTTTACAAAGTTTTGTACCGAAACCGTGTCCATGTCGGTGTTGAATTGAAACTGCATGGTGAAATCCTTGGAAGCGTTCGGCTGAGAGAGGGTCTGATCGGGTTGGGCAAATGTCAGAAACGACAAGGTGGTATAGGGACCAAACTGCGCATAGAAGGGGTTGTTGGGGCCGTAATCTATGCCGGTGATCTTGGGTTTGATGGTGGCATTCTGCAATTCCAGAGCCGAAGCTGAGTCAATGGATTGCAGCTTGGTGATCTGACGCCCCAGATTATACTCATCCCCCTTGCCGGCGTAGGCATACCCCAGTTCTGTCTCTGCAAGGGTGAAATTCCCCCGTTTAAGGTATACGGCCTGTTTGAGATTTGTTATCGCCTTGTCATATTCTCCTGTTTTGACATACGTTTGGCCAAGGGCGTAGTATCCGTTGGCATCACGTGAATCTATACGGTTGACTTTCAGGAATTCCGTTTCGGCATCCTTCAGCTTGTTCTGCAAGAGGTATGTCTGTCCGAGGCTGTAATGCGACAGCTTGTCGTTGGGGCTGAGCGAAACCGCCTTCTTGTACATCTTCTCCGCATCAGCATACTTCTTGGCCTGGGCATAGGCGTTGCCAAGGCTGACTGCAGAAGGATTGTCAAACGGTTTCATCGCTACGAGCTTTTTGAAGGTTGCTATGGCGTCATCGGTTTTTTTTAACTGAAGCTGGGTATTGCCAAGATAGTTATAGGCGTCGATAGAGGAGGAATCCATCGCCAGCGCCCTCTTGAAAAAGGGGATGGCCTCCTCCGGGCGGCTTTTCTGGAGCATGCGAACGCCTGCTATGAGCAGATTATTGGAGAGTGACGACCGTTGAGCCTGGATCGTATCGGCAGTCGGCAGGATGGCTAAAAAAAGCGAAGTGCCGTAATCTGGTGTTGTGGTTGCCATGGTGCTACCTCATTGTGATGATAAACCTGCTTATATTATCGGCTGTTTTCGTATTCTTCTTAAGAAAACTGTTTATTCAATATGCTCATTCTACCGACAGCTTATATCCTTTTCCCTCAAGGAAGTCTGTGACCTCCCGGATATGTTCATAACCACGCGTCTCCAGTTCGAGCGAGACGTCTGTCCTGCCGATGGCCAGTGATTTCGAGCGCCTGTCATGGGTAATGTGAAAGATATTGGCGCGCGTCGCTGCAATGTTTTCGGCCAGCGTCGCCAACGCTCCGGGGTGATCATCCAGTTCAACGGTCAGCTTGAGATAGCGCCCCGCCGCCAGGAGCCCCCTCTCTACAACCTGAGCAATGGTCTTTACATCAATATTCCCGCCGGACAACAGGCAGACAGTTTTGCCGCTCAACCCCCCAATTTTCTTATGCAATACCGAGGCCAACGGCACCGCTCCAGCCCCTTCGACCAGCATTTTGGTCTTCTCAAGTAGCGAAACAATCGCCAGGGCGATGTCCTCTTCTTCTACCTGGACAATTTCATCGACGAGGTCGCAGATAATCGGAACCGTTTTCGCGCCTGGCCGCTTGACTGCAATGCCATCGGCCAGGGTGACTCTGACCGGCTTTTCCAGAGGCTTGCCTGCAGCAAATGAAGCGGACATGGAGGGGGCCGCCACTGATTCGACGCCGATGATACGGACATGGGGGGCTTTCTCACGCAGCGCCACAGCCATTCCGGCAATCAGTCCGCCGCCACCGACCGGGATTATCAGGTTGCGCAGATCCGGAAGTTCCTCCAGTATTTCCAGGGCGATGGTCCCCTGTCCGGCCATGACCAGTTCGTCATCAAAGGGGTGGACGAACAGGGCGCCGCTCAACTTTTGCGCCTTCAGGGAGGCTTCACAGGCTTCGTCGAAATTGCGGCCGGTCAGGACCACCTCGGCACCGTAATCCCGGGTTGCCTGTACCTTTTGTGGCGGTGTGATTTCCGGCATGTAGACGGTAGCAGCAACTCCCAGCAGATCAGCTGAAAATGCCACCCCTTGGGCATGGTTGCCGGCCGAGGCGGTGATAACTCCGTTCTTCAACATCTCGCGAGGCTGGGCTGTCATGAAGTTCAGTGCGCCTCTGATCTTGAAGGAGCCGGTTCGCTGCAGGTTCTCGCACTTGAAGAAGATCGGGAGACCCAGCTTTTCTGTATAGTAGTGGGAATAGATCAGCTCGCTGCGTCGGACACGCTTTTTGAGCCGGTCATATGCATCGGCGATGAGGTTGTTAAGAGACATGGCGCGGTGTGATCCTCTGTTAATTGCGGGATTCAGACACTTTCCCGGCTGTTTTTCTGGTTGAATCGATAACCGACGCCGCGCACCGTCTGGAAATGGATCGGATGAGCAGGATCTGGTTCGAAGTATTTGCGGAGGCGGACGATAAAATTGTCTAGTGTTCTGGTCTCGATATCGCTTGAGTAGCCCCAGACAGTTTGCAGTAATTCAGCACGCGAAATGGCCTGCCCCTCTTTACGGAAAAAAATTGCAAGCACGCGAACTTCCATTTCGGTCAGGTCTATCTCTCCCTGCGCTGTCCGGGCGCGGTAGGAGAGCAGAAACACTTCGTTGTTTCCGAAGCGGTACCCTTCCTCCACCGGGTCTGGGCGGTACCAGGACGAACGGCGGAGCATTCCCTTGACTCTCAGCAGAAACTCAACCAGATTAAATGGTTTGGTGAGATAATCATCGGCCCCGTTTTCCAGTCCCTCCACCCGGTCGGCATCGTCCGAGCGGGCGGTCAGCATCAGGATGGGGACGCGGGGATCCAATCGCCTGATTGCCCGGCAGACCTGAAACCCGTCCATGCCGGGAAGCATGACATCCAGAATGATCAGTTCAAAATGCCCAAACTCAAGAGCCTCCAGCGCCTTCTCGCCTGACTCGAAGTGACTGATGCGAAACCCCTCTTCCTCAAGATTGAAACAGATCCCCCGGGCCAGATGGATTTCATCTTCTACCAGCATTATGCCGGGTTTTTCAGGTATCATGATATCCCTCACACCGCCGGAAGTTTAATTGTAAATGTACTTCCTCTGCCATGTCCATCGCTGGCTACCTGGACGGTCCCGGCATGGCTCTTGATTACAGACTCTACAATGTAGAGACCCAAGCCCGTTCCTCTGACGTAGTCCCCTTTCGGCTGGGCCCGGTAGAACATGTCAAAGATCCGCTTTTGATCCTTTTTTTCAATACCCCGACCGTGATCGATGACCGAAATGACAAGCATGTTCCCTGATCTGGTTAATTTTATCGAAATATCAGGGCTTCCAGGAGAATAGAGTACCGCATTTTCAAACAGATTGCGGAGTACCATTCCCATTTCTTCCGGATCTACAAACGCCTTCACTCCCGGTTCGGCATCCAGCGATATACTGCCACCCTGCGGGAGCTTTAAGCGCTCCTGTTCAACGCAATCTCCTATTAAGTCGGTGATATCCGTCAGACGCCGCTCGGTAGACTTGCGCCGCTGTTCAAGGCGGGCCGCCATCAACAGGTTGTTGATCAGGTAGTGAAGCCGCTCCGTATCGGAGAGCATCGTACCGACGAACGAATCAAGCCGCTCTTCGGTGGGGCGGCGCAGGCGGATTGTCTCAAGATGGAGCTGTATGGACGCCAACGGCGATTTCAACTCGTGCGTCACCTGAGATATGAAGTTGCGCTGAAGAGAATACAGGTTTGACTGACGATTCCAGAAGACGAATATCACGTAGACGCCTACCAGAATCAAAACCAGCATGACCAGACCCTGCACCATAACCGGCCAGTTGAAACCTTTACCGAGCAGTTCAGGGCGGTAATTTTCTGCGAGCGCCTTGAATTCACGGTGGTTGCCTACAAACCAGTAGATCCAGAAAATCACCAATGTTATCCAGACCAGCTGAATGGCAATCAACGCCATAACCGGATGAAATATTCTGCGCCAGAGTTTCATGATCGGCCTTCTGCCGAAATAGTAGACGATGCCATCTATTGTTCCTCTTTTCTGAAAAACTCTTCCATCCTGTCGAAAATAGCTGCCGACTCCCCCTTGATAATACCTGTTTCCGGCAGGGAACGAAGAAATATTTTGCCGTAGCCCTTGTTGATCACCCGCCGGTCCAGAATCAGGACCGCGCCGCGGTCTTCACGGCTACGGATCAAACGGCCGAAACCCTGGCGGAACTTTATGACCGCCTGAGGCACCGAAAACTCACGAAATGAATCCCCGCCATCGGCCTTGATCTTTTCTGCCCGGGCCTGCTGGACTGGTTCGGTCGGCACCTGAAAAGGGAGCCTGGCGATGATCACAAGCCGCAATGCATCCCCCTTCACATCAACTCCTTCCCAGAACGAATCGGTGCCAAACAGTACGGCATTCCCTTCCTTGCGAAACCGTGCCAGCAACGTATGGCGGCCGGTTTCTCCCTGTTTGAGCGCCACCAGGCCGAGGCGCGCAAGATCTGGAGAAAGCGCGGAATAGACTCGGTTTAGAAGGTCGTAGGATGTGAACAGGATGAAAACTCCGCCTCTTGAAATGGAGACCGCCTTCAGAATTCGCTCCTCCAGAGCCTCGCGATAACCGGGATCGGCAGGTTCAGGCATGTCCTCCGGTATTCCAACAAAAACCTGGCTGGCATAGTCGAAGGGGGATGCCAGTCTCAGCTCGGTCAGCCGCTCTTTCGCCAGCAGGCCGAAACCGGCGCGTTTTTTCAGATAGCCGAATTCCGTTCCAACCGTCAGGGTGGCAGAGGTTACAATAATGGTCTTGAGGCGATCAAGAAGTGTCTCTTTAACCTGGGCTGATATATCCAGCGGCGCAGCGCAGAGCCTGGCCTGCACCCCTCGGCTCCCCGTTCTGGCCTCGATCCAGCGACAGTATCCTTGAGCCTCGGTTATGAAGAACAGTACTCCATCGGCCATGGCCTGCAGCCGGCCCTCGATGCCGCCGGTATCCAGCAGTTGATCGGCCAGCTTTTCCCGCAGCTTCTCGGGCAGCTCTTCCGAACGGCGCAATAGTGTGCGCAGAGCGGAGGTGTAATCGTTCAGAGCATCTGCCAAGGTGTGCAGCCGCAGACGAACCTCCTGCCAAAGCGGCTTGCTCTCAATCTCGGGGGTAATGCGCAGCTTCTGTTCCCCTCCTGACAGACCGCCAACGCCGTTCTCCAACGAGAGCGCCAGCCAATCCATGGTTCGCTCGGTCAAAGCGGCAAGGTCGTGGACCTTGGGGAGCAGGTGGCTTTCCAGCAACCCCGACAGTTCAGCGTAAAGCCCCTCCAGCGACTCCGGGAGGTCGCGGGTGATACGGGACGAAATTATGGTTAAGAGGCCGACGCGATTGGACTTTTGCGGCACCAGGCGATGCAACTGTTTGAGAATACCGCTACGGGCTATTATCAACGATAGATGACTGGTGGCCACATCTTCCAGATGATGTCCCTCGTCAAAGATCAGCCGTGTGAAGGGGGGCAAGATGGCGGTTGCGTCGTAACCGGTCTCTTTGCGCAGGACAATATCCGACAGGAGCAGGGCGTGGTTGACCACCAGCACTTTTGCGGACGAGGCTTCGCGCCGTGCCCGGTAAAAGAAACAGCGGCCAAAGTGCTTGCAGCGCGACCGGCTACACTGGTCCGCCTCGCAGCAGAGTTCCTCCCAGGTGTTGCGGTGCGGAGTGAATGAGAGGTCGCTGCGGCAACCGTCCTGGCTGCTCCGGCTCCACTCTATGATAGTTGTCAGTTCAGCAGAGGTTTCATCCGGAAAGAGCGAAGGCTCTGCCTCGGCATGCTCCAGTTTGCGCAGACAGACGTAGTTGCCCCGTCCCTTTACCAGAACCGCTTTGAACTCAACCTGCGAATTGCGCGACAGGAATGGGAGATCCTTTTTGATCAGCTGTTCCTGCAGGTTGATGGTGTTGGTCGAGATTACCACCCGCTGGTTATTGCGGGTCGCCCAGAGGATGGCCGGCACCAGATAGGCCAGCGATTTGCCGATGCCGGTGCCGGCCTCCACCAGAGCCACCCTGTCGCCGTTAAAGGCCTCGGCCACGGCAAAAGCCATTCGCACCTGTTCATCACGTTGTTCAAACCCTTTCAGGTGCGACATCATTCCGTCAGCGGCGAAAACCCGACCGATCTCATCAAGCGAGAGCAGTTCCCCTTTTTTCTCGGTAAAAGGGACGACTACCTGATAGCTGCGGCTACAATCATTGTTGACGATGGAAAAGCCGATGCCCTGATTGCCGCAGACCGAGGCGATATCCATATCGGCGGAAGAAGGTGTCAGGTCGCCGGAAGGATGGTTGTGAATAACGACGTCACCGCCGGATGCGCGGGTTATTATGGCCGGCACGGCCACCCTGTTGCCGCGGGCGATCGCCTCGGCTTCACAAACGATGCCATCCACGTTGGTACGGCCGATGAAGAAGACCTCGTTGCCCCCCGTAGCGGCAATTTCGTGGCGCATCAGCAGCAGAGCGTCATCGGTGAAAAAGTTATTCATTGAAACGCCAACCCTGCTAACCCCGCCCCAAGGATAACAATCATCGGACTGACTTTTGTCCATTTGAAGATTGCAAAACCAACAACCAGGATCAAAATATCCTTCAGGCCGGAGAGAGATGAAACACCCAGGTTCCAGGCCGCTGCCGCTACCAGCCCGACCACCGCCGGCAACAGACCGTCAAGGGTGCTGTTAATGATATCGGTGTTCTTCAGCCGGTGATAGTTGCGCCCGATGACCAGCATGAGGAGTACGCATGGAAGAAAAATGAAGAGTGTAGCCACCATTCCTCCCGCAAAGCCGCCCGCCCGGAAGCCTGTAAAGGTCGCCAGCATGGCCAGCGGGCCGGGGGTGAGTTGAGAGAGGGCCAACCCGTCCAGAAACTGCCGCATGGTCAGCCAATGATACTGGTCGACCATGATGTGCTTGAGCAACGGGATCAGGACATAGCCCCCCCCCACAAAAATAAGGCCGATACGGAAATAGATCCAGGCCAGTGTCAGCATCGATCCCATCAGCAGTGACTCCGGCGATAGAGGGTGAGACAGAGCGACCAGAGCGCCGCGGCCAGCAGCACCCAAGCGGCGTTAAGCTTGATGAGTACTGTGGCGGCAAAGGCGGCCAGCGCCATCAGACAGCCGTTGGCGCCCCTGATCTGCTTGCGCCCCATGTCGATCGCCACCACCACGATCAGCCCGATGACCACCGGATTGGTCCCCTTTAGAGCCGCCTGTAGCTGGGGCAGTTTGTGAAAGGTAAAGTAGAGCCAGGAGAGCAGAGAAACCAGCAGGAACGATGGCAAAATAAAAGCTACGGCAGCGGTCACCCCGCCCCGGATCCCCCGCAGGTGGTGCCCGGTAAAAGTACAGACATTGAGCGAAAAAGGACCCAGGATTTGGCCGAAGGCCAGGCCGTGCATGAACTCTTCTGAAGAAAGCCACTCCTTTTCCTTGACGCAGATTCGTTCCACCAGAGCCACGATGGCCATTCCTCCGCCAAAACCTGTTATTCCGATCTTCGCAAAGGTCAGGAATATTTCCGTCAGACTCACTTTGTGCGTCATCTCATCCATACCGAAGTTATATCAGGAAGCTCTCTGATGCGGCAAGGGAAAAGGGGCGTAAAAAATTGCCTTGCACCGCACTCCGTGGTACATAGGTACGACAGTTCCGTAACTACCAGGAATGCAGAATTCAGGAGTCAGAATTCAGAAGAAAGGCGGTCGGGTTCTGCCACACTCGGAGAGTTCAATGTGGTGCGCCAGAGCTTGTAATGAAATTTTTGCCGTAACTTCCGGTTTATTCTGACCCCTGAATTCTGACTCCTGACTCCTGATTAGTTACAATATTCCCAAAAAGGAGCAGCCCCCATGTCCTTCCGTACCATTGAGTGGCGTGACGACGCCGTGATCATGATCGACCAGACCCGTCTGCCGGGTGAGGAGATCTACAACAGATACAGCGATTTTCAATCGGTTGCGGAAGCGATCAAAGGGATGATCATCCGGGGCGCTCCGGCTATTGGTGTGGCAGCCGCCATGGGTGTCGCCCTGGGAGCGCGCTCGATCATCGCCGATACCCACGAATCCTTTTTCCGTCAGTTGGACAACGTCTGTGACGTGTTGGGGCGCACCCGGCCGACAGCTATCAATCTATTCTGGGGGCTGGAGCGGATGAAACGTGTTGCAGAGGAGAACCGGAGCAACAGTCTCGATAAAATTCGCGAGGTTCTCAAAAAGGAGGCGATCCGAATTGAGCAGGAGGATCTGACTATTTGTAAAAACATCGGCAAATGGGGCGCCACACTGATTCCGGATGGGGCTGCCGTGCTGACCCACTGCAATGCGGGCGGATTGGCCACGGCCGGTTACGGCACCGCTCTGGGAGTGATACGCGCCGCTCACGAGGCCGGCAAAAAGATCCAGGTTTTTGCCGACGAGACCCGTCCCTGGCTGCAGGGCGCCCGCCTGACAGCTTGGGAGCTGATGAAGGATAAAATTCCCACGACTCTTATTTCCGACAACATGGCCGGTTTTTTTATGAGCCGCGGCGAGATAACCTGCTGCGTAGTGGGCGCTGACCGTATTGCAGCCAATGGCGATACCGCCAACAAGATCGGCACCTATTCGGTGGCAGTGCTGGCCAAAGAGAACAACATACCCTTCTATGTGGCGGCGCCGGTTTCGACTCTCGACCTCTCACTAAGCGACGGCGGCAAAATCCCGATTGAAGAGCGACCTGCCAAGGAGGTGACACACATCATGGGTATCGCAATTGCGCCTGAAGGTGTCCGGGTCCGCAACCCGGCTTTCGACGTAACCCCGGCCCGTTACATAACGGCCATAATTACTGAAAACGGCATAGTCAAAGGTGATTACCGGAGCGGATTGCGCAAGGTGGCAGGTACCTGAATATGCAGATCGAACGTTTCTCTCAGGAGTTCACCAGTATCATATCCCATGATGATTCAGGCATGATCGCGCTTGAACTGGCCCCCTTCCTGGAGTCCCTCGGCTTTCAGTACGGAGCCCGATCCGCCGCCAACCTGGTGCTGCTGCAGCAATATTTTACCGTCGATATACTGCATTGCATTGTTACCAACGCACTTCTGACCCCTTCGCCTGATCTGGCCCTTAATGCGTTCGAACGATTGGCAGGAGTTGTTTCTCCCGGAAATCTGTCCGAACTTGCCGGGCAGGAAAACCGGCTGGCTCAATTTATAATGCTCTGCGGTTCATCCCCCTTTCTGGCAAATCTGATATACAAAGCCCCCGATACGCTTCACTGGCTTTTTCTGGATAACGGCATCGATCTCGCCCGCTCTTACGAAGAGATGCAGAGTGCTTTACAGGCCACTGTAAACGAATCGACCGACTTCACGGCGCTGCAGAGATCTCTGCGCTGTTTCAAACGACGCGAAATTCTCCGAATTGCCGCCCGGGATCTGAACGGTCTGGCTCCTCTGGAAGAGGTTATGGCAGAGCTGTCCGATCTGGCCTCTTCCACTCTGCAGATTGCCTACCAGGTCTGCAGACGCTGCCTGATACGAGATCACGGGGACCCTTTGCTGGACAGAGACAATCCGATGTCACGGGAGGCGGAGATGACCGTGATCGGCATGGGAAAGCTCGGCGGGAGGGAGCTGAATTTTTCATCCGACATAGACATTATCTATTTCTACGAATCGGACAAGGGTGAGACGGCCGGTATTGAGAGCGGCTCCGGCAGTAGAAGGGGTGTCGTCTCTCTGCACACTTTCTTCAATAAACTGGGAGAGATGATAAGCAAGGCGCTGTCGCAGGTGACCGAAGACGGCTTCGTTTTCAGGGTGGATGTAGGTCTCAGGCCGGAGGGAAAATCCGGCGACATGGCAGTTTCACTCCGGTCAGCCGAGGTCTATTACGAATCCTGGGGCCAGTCCTGGGAGCGCACCGCGATGCTGAAGGCCCGTCCGGTGGCCGGTTCGCTGGAACTGGGCGATCATCTGCTGAAAACACTCCAGCCTTTTGTTTACCGCAAATACCTTGATTACAACCTGATTGAGGATATGAAACAGATGAAGCAGAAGATCGATGCCTCGCTCTCCCGCTCAATGGAAGGAGATATCAATCTAAAGCTTGGTCGGGGCGGTATCCGCGAGATCGAATTTTTCATCCAGGCCCTGCAGCTGGTATATGCCGGAAAAAACCCGAAACTGCGTGAACGGAACTCACTCTACGCTCTGGATACGCTTCTGGCGGCCGGTCTGATTCCTCGGGAAGACCACAGCAAACTGCACGAAGCCTATAGATTCCTCCGATCGGTCGAGCATCGAATCCAGATGGTTCAGGAGCGCCAGACCCATAATTTACCGACTAAGGAAGAGGAAATAAAGGCGCTGGCGCGGCGCTGCGGTTACCTGCAAACCAATGGCCTGAGCCGTTTCCGTCAGGTGCTGGAAGAGCACCGCAACAATGTCTCCGTCATCTACGGCACCCTCTTTCATTCCAGAGATGAGAAACTGCAGCAGGATCTGAATCCGGAGCTGTTTTTTTTCCTCGATCAGAAAGCCGATTCCGACCTGGTGAAGGACATGCTGGCCGAGCGGCATTTTGCGGAGTTGGACCGGGCCTACGAAAACCTGGTATCGCTTCGACTGGGGCCGGAAAAGGGCAACCTGACAGAACGGAGCCGCAGAATATTGGGGAAGATCACGCCTCTTCTGCTCCAGGAGGTCTTCGAGTCTCCAGACCCCGACATGGCTCTTGCCAACCTGGAGCGTTTCCTCTCGGCAATTGCCACCCGTTCATCCTACTATGCGCTGCTTGCCGAAAATCGGGAAACAATCAAGTTGCTGGTATCACTCTTCGGCATGTCGGAATTCCTTTCAAAAATATTGATCGGCCATCCTGAACTTCTCGACAGCCTGGTATCGCGCAGTTACGCCTCAAACGCCAAAACCAGAGGATCGATGCTGCTCGAGCTGGATTCACTGTTGGAACAGAGCGACTATTTCGAGGATCATCTGGACATCCTGAGGCGCTACCGCAACGAAGAGTTTCTGCGTATCGGCTTAAACGATATCTATGGCAATATGATGCAGGGCGAAATCACCGCTCAGCTCAGTCTGCTGGGTGAGGTCTGCCTGGCCGCGGCGTTTCGGCTGTCAGTTACCGAACTGCGGCGTTTCGGACGTCCGCTCTACAGGGAAGAGGGGTGCGATGCCGAGGCAAACCTGGCAATCATTGCCATGGGAAAACTTGGCGGTGAGGAGCTAAACTACCATTCGGACCTTGATATCATCTTTGTCTACGATCATCAGGGTTATACGAATGGCGACAAACAGATTTCGAATCATGAGTATTTTGCAAAGCTGGCCCAGAAAATCATCTCGATCCTGACCATGCAGACCCGTGAGGGATATGTTTACAAGATCGACACCAGGTTGCGACCTTCCGGCAATGCCGGCCCATTGGTCACTTCGCTGGATTCATTCCTTGATTACCACCGCAAAGAGGCCCAGATATGGGAGCGCCAGGCCCTCACGAAGGCTCGTGTAGTACTGGGAAATGAATCACTGGCTATTCAGTTGTGCGATGTCATCCGCCAGACGATCTACGGCAACTCTATAGATGATGAAGGACGGGCAGAGATTCACCGCCTGCGGATGCGGATGGAAAATGAACTGGCCAGGGAAAAAGATGGCAGTTACAACATCAAGACCGGTAGAGGGGGTATGGTGGATGTGGAGTTTGCCGTCCAGTATATTCAGCTGCGGGATGGGTACCGGTTTCCGGAGCTACGCACCAGCAGCACTATTGTGGCCCTGAAAGAGATCCGCACCCTGGCGCTTTTACCCGAAGAAGATGCCGAAATCCTCCAGACCGGCTATAAATTTCTGCGAAAGCTGGAGAACCGCCTGCGCATCATCCACGATTACTCGATCAACGACCTCTCAGGAACAAAGATATATTTGAATAAACTGGCGCGTCGCCTGGGGTACGATCCCAAACTGAAGAATCAGGGGGCAGCTCTGATCTCTGATTATGAGGAGATAACCGGCAAAATCCGGGAGGTATTTGATCGGCTGTTTGTAGTTTAAAGAAAATGAAGTGCGGAGGAAGTGGTCATGAATATTCGTAAGAAATTTCTTGATTATGAGTATGAAGAGGTTCTGGACGGAAGGGTGCGGGAGTTGATCAGGGTTGGCTGCGCCATTGCGGTGGGGTGCCCTACCTGACTAAAAAAACACTTCGCGGTCGCGAAGTCGGAAGGCGCCACTCTTGCGGAACTGCGTGAAGCAATCGCTTACGGTATGATCGCGCCGGGGGGAAGAGCCAAGAATTTTGCGCTGGAGATGCTGAACGAGTTAGGAAACAGGGTGCAGGAATCTCAGGACGACGGTTCGGTCGGCTCTTCCAACAGAAGAACCTGACTCAATGCTGCGTCGATCATTGCGACATCCACGATGGTGTTGAAGCAGGGGCCGAAAGGACGCTCGTTCAGGATGCCTATCACCGGGAGAGGGTAGCAATCCTTGATGCCGGAGGTCAGATCGCGTTCACAGGCGACGGCCAGCACCAGCTTGGGTCTTTTCTCAACGATCACCTTACGGGCCAGGGTGCCGCCGGTGGCAACCGAGATATCGATATGGTATTTACGGCCGATCTCCACCAGTCCTTTGATGTCGCAACGCCCGCACTGCACACATTTGTGGATGTCACCGGTAACTTTGATCTCGCAGTCGAAGAGCTGGATACAGTGGGGAAGGAGCACCAACACCCGGTCGGGCCTGACTTTCTGGCGCTGGGAGATAACCAGGCTGTTGTTCATGGCTATGAACGACTGGCGGATACTGTCCTTGTTGAGACCCATCAGCCTGCCGACAAACTCGATGA
>JAQTRC010000168.1 GCA_028712665.1 Desulfuromonadaceae bacterium | reverse complement strand
TTCCGGCAGTGATGGCGGTCAGCGCAACTGAAAGCACCTCCTCAAGATCGACCGAGCTTTGCAGGACAAAACCCAGTTCGTGCATGAAGCGGATTTCGAGGGTTTTGTTATCAAGGAAACTTACCAGAGACTGGATCTGTGCCTTCTGGTGCTGATATTCGCTGTGAAAGAGGGTAAAGACGGGGGCCAGAGGGTGGTTACTCTCCTGAAAACGGGCCAGGTCAAGTTTGAATCTATCGCAGACGCAGCATTTTTCGAGGATGCGTCTACGCCGGGACGACAGGAAATCTTCATCTCCTTCGCGAATGTTGGGGCACTCCCCCATCGCAATAGCTTCCCTGTCCCAGCAGCACTCCCAATCCAAGCTGAACCTCGCCAGACGTAGTAGAGTTACAGTATAGCAGTCAAATGATGGTATGCAACTACGAGGTTTATTTTATTAACGGCAGCTTAACCGAAGGGGGCGCAGAAGAAACCAAAAAAAACAAGCCGTTACAGCAATAATCAGCAAAATAAAAAAAGCGGGATTTTGATTTGCTATAAATAATTTGTTTTTCCTCAGCGTACTCTGCGGTAAATGCTTTTTCCGGGATGCCCTATTTAACTTTCCAGATTGTTCCCTCTGCAGAGTCCAGCAGCTGTATCCCCTTCTCCAGCAGAAGATCGCGAATCTCGTCCCCACGTTTAAAGTTTTTAGCAAGGCGGGCCTCGCTCCTCAGGGATATTAACCGTTCTATCTCATCCTGGCTTATGTCTGCCCGGCCCGCCTTGGCAGACTTGATAGCGTCGAGCCAAGCCGCCGGAGAACTGTTGAAGAGCCCCAGAACCCCGCCCGTCTCCTTGAAGCGCCCACGTACCCTGCTCAGCAAGCGCAGCGCGACATCGTCGAGGACCTTGTTCTCGGCCAGAAAGCGGTTAACCAATCTCACCGTCTCGAAGAGCAGTCCCAATGCCTGTGCACTGTTGAAGTCATCGTCCATGGCCTCGCAGAAGCGGGATATGAACATCCGCTCTTTCTCATCCAATTCATGCCCTGCTGATGCAAGGGGGAAAAGGGTAGGTTCATCGTCGTTAGGGGCCGATGCGCCGTCCAGCGCTTCGTCAATGGCCGCCAGGCAAGAATAAATTCTTCCCAGCCCGGTCTGGGCCTCGTCCATGCTCTGGTCGGAGAAGTCTATCGGGGAACGGTAATGTGCCGAAAGAATGAAAAAGCGTAGAGTCTCAGGGTCAAACTTTTGCAATACCTCACGGATCGTAAAGAAGTTGCCCAGCGACTTGCTCATTTTTTCGGCGTTTATGTTGACGAAACCGTTGTGCAGCCAGTAGCGTACGAAACGGCAACCATTGGCCGCCTCGGATTGGGCGATCTCATTTTCGTGGTGCGGGAAAATCAGATCCTTCCCCCCTCCGTGAAAATCAAAGGACTTACCCAGAAACTCCATGCTCATGGCTGAACATTCGATGTGCCAGCCGGGACGGCCATTCCCCCAGGGGGATGCCCACCAAGGCTCGCCCGGCTTGGAACCCTTCCAGAGAGCAAAATCCATCGGATTACGCTTCTTTTCTCCTATTTCAACCCTTGCACCGGCCTGCATTTCCTCCAGATTGCGCCCTGACAGCTTTAGATATTCGGGATAGGTTTCGACGGCAAAGTAGACGTCACCATCCGACGCATAGGCATGCCCCTTGGCGACAAGTGTCTCAATAATGGCAACGATGCCGCCGATATGGTCTGTCGCCTTTGGCTCCACCGTCGGCTTGGCCAGCCCCAATCGATCCATATCCTCGTCGAAAGCCCGGATATAGCGATCGGCAATGGTGCGGTAATCGGTACCTTCCTGGTTGGCCCGTTTGATAATCTTGTCGTCAATATCGGTGTAGTTCCGGACATAGGTTACTTCAAAGCCGGCATATTTCAGATAGCGGTAGATAACGTCAAACACAATGTTGGCGCGGGCGTGCCCTATGTGACAATAATCGTAGACCGTAACGCCGCAGACATACATGCCTGCCTTGCCAGGTACAAGTGGAACGAAGCTCTCTTTTTCTCCGGAGAGGGTGTTGTAGACGCGCAATGCCATGATACGGGCTCCAATCGTAATATTGCGGGGCATTATGCCTGTTTGCGGCAGGTATGGCAAGCGTGAAAATCGCCGGGAATACCGGCTGTTGGCTCTTGGTTGCCGGCTCGTCACCCGTTTTTTGTATGCGCCTTTGGATGGGCCTTGTCGTAAACTTCCATCAGGCGGTCTATGCTGACATGGGTGTATTTCTGAGTGGTGGAGAGTGATGCGTGCCCCAGCAGCTCCTGAATTGCCCGGAGATCTGCGCCCCCTTCCAGCATGTGGGTGGCAAAAGTGTGCCGCAGGGTGTGCGGCGAGATCCTTTTGAAGGCGGCGATTTTGAGGACATGCTCGTCAACTATGCGTGCGACGCTCCGGCGGTTGATGCGCCCTCCGCGACTGTTCAAAAACAGCGCCCTTTTTGGGGCGGCATCGTCACAATGCTCAAGATAAATCCGCACCGCCTCAATGGCCCGGCTGCCAACCGGGACGATACGCTCCTTGCCCCCTTTGCCCATAACCCGCACCATCCCGCCTGACAGATCGATCTCGCTTATATTCAAGCCGGTCAGTTCAGAAACCCGCAGTCCGCTCGAATAGAGCAGTTCAAGGATGGCGCGGTCGCGCAGGGCGTACTTTTGTTCCGCATCCGGCGCCTCCATGAGGCTTGTGGTCTGGTCGATATCCAGGTGAAAGGGGAGGCGCTGCTCTTTTTTGGGTGTTGCGATAAGCTCGGCCGGATTTTTTCCGATCGTGCCGCGTCGCAGCAGGAAGCGGAAAAAAGAGCGGATGGCAGCCAGCTTCCGGCCAATCGAACTTTTCTTTGTGACCTTCGAGATCTGGGACAGGTAGCGTCTCAGCAGCAGATGGTCAACATCCAGAGCCGATGCGGCCTCCCCCTTTTCTTTCTGGACGAAAGAGAGCATCTGGGCCAGGTCCGAGCGATAGGCTGCAAGAGTGTGCCGCGAAACATTTCGTTCGGTTTCCAGGTAGAGTGAAAAGTCGCGGATCTGTTCGGTTAAGGTATCCACACTGTCAGTCGAATTGCGGCAGGCCGCTTATTAGTTTCCATCTTTT
This sequence comes from Desulfuromonadaceae bacterium, assembly GCA_028712665.1. Taxonomy (GTDB): domain Bacteria; phylum Desulfobacterota; class Desulfuromonadia; order Geobacterales; family Pseudopelobacteraceae; genus JACRCG01. The sequence continues at coordinate 907 of JAQTRC010000168.1, read as the reverse complement.
GATGGTATCCTGATAGATCCACTTCTGGCGATAGGTCGTAGTCCTGATTCTATTGGAAGGCAGGATGAAATAGTCGAATTCTGCAATTGATTCCCCCGATTTTTTTTCCGGAAGGCACTCGAAAGTCAGGATGCGAAAATCGGTCATCGTCACCCCCCTCTTTTTTAGCGCTTCCGCTTTTTTCATGAAATCATCCCGCAGCTCCTCCTCCAGAAAGGTCATGCCTGCGTTTTCAACCTCATTCCAGCGGATCATCCGGTTGTATGCCTTCATGCTTTTGTCAAATTCGTCGCGTAACCCCATCTCGGTGGCGCAGGCTGTCAATACCATGCAGGCAACCAGCAGCAATGCTCTCTTGATCCGTATCACTTGTCATCTCCCTTTAGATTATAATGATTAGCTTCAGCTGAGTTTTGGTTACGCTAGAATATCCATTAGTGCAATTATCCCGTTTGTCGCGTTTACGCAAGCACTCTTTGATATAGTGCTGTTTTTTCGGCGTGCCGCTCCTATCTGCTGTTGCCCGAACTCGTTATTTGGAGTATAAAGAGCATCTCACAAAATACCGGACTGGAGTTTTTGATGATGCAGACTATTATCCAGTGGCTGCTTGACACCATCGGCGCCATGGGATATCCAGGTATTCTGCTTTTGATGGCAATGGAGAGCTCGATCATTCCGGTGCCGAGCGAGCTTATTATGCCTCCGGCCGGTTATCTGGCCTATCAGGGGAAGATGAATATGGCTCTGGCCATACTTTGCGGGACGGTGGGAAGTCTTGCCGGCGCCTATGCGAACTATTTCGCCTCCCACTATCTCGGCAGACCGCTGATTATCAAATATGGCAAGTATGTGCTGATTCCGCCTGAAAAGTTTGAGAAGGTGGAACGTTTTTTCCTGCAGCACG
>JAQTRC010000067.1 GCA_028712665.1 Desulfuromonadaceae bacterium | reverse complement strand
CATTTTCAAAACCCATTTTGTCGATAATGCCGGACATTTTCCTGCTTCAGGCATTAACTGAACTACCGGAGTTCATGTGCATCTTCTGAACCAATTTATTTCATTCACATCCCAAACGCTGAGGCGTTTCATATTTACGGCGACACTAATTGTTTCCGTCACCACTTTCCTGATTGTCCTGACAACTCTTTTCTGGATTTTCCTGATGCAGTCAAATGAAATTTCCACGCGTAATTCTACTGAAATGGCGACCCAGATTCTTAATTCCATCACACGTGCTATGGAAGAGGGGAGCAATCTTCAGAAAATGAACGAAATAGTTGAATCCTATCGTCGTTTGTTTCCAGGGCGCTACTCAATCTCTATTCGTCCAAGCAAAACAGTAACCGAGTCATCTTACCCACTGCCGGAACCGGATAGCGAGCCTTCCTTTCTTCAGGGATTTTCCGGCAACGGCGCCGTTCATAACCGCACCATCAACTCCATCCAGCATTTTTTTCCGCTAAAAACCGAAGCGAAGTGTATTTTTTGCCATCCAAACGCCAAGCTTGGAGAAATTCTGGGTGTTCTGTCGATCACCGAGGATATCAGAGGCAGCCGCAATGATTTTTTGCGCAGATTTTTCTACACGTTCCTGTTTTTTGCCCCCATCCCCTTCCTTATGGCATATCTGGTCTCACGTTTTGTAAATTTACATCTGGGAGATGCGGTCGGAATACTCGACAAGAAGGTGCGCTCCATCAACAGTATTGCGGATTTGACAAAACTTGAGCTGGATCTGGAGAGTGAAGATATCAAATTCCAGGAGCTTCGGGATATTTTTGCCGAAATCCGGAAAATAGCCGGTAAAATCAAAGGTGTAGCTGTAGGCAAGGAGATGCTGGAATTTGAGATCAGGGTGCTCGAGCGTTTCATCATAACATCCGACACGATCCGGGACTGGAAAGAGCGGGTCGGGCTTCTGCTGAACGAGATCAACAGTGTCATGCAGGCATATACTATTTTCTGCGTCTTCCAGATCGAAGCGGATGCCTACGAAATAGAGGTGTTCTGGAAGAGACCCCCGTCGGATTCCACGCTGAAAACCATGGAATATACTATCAAGGAGCGGATCAACGAGGAAAAGATTCTCTATTCCCCCGGCTGCGAAGTGAAGATCAGCCATAGCATCGTCAACCCCCAGGAAGCGATGCTCGAAGTCCAACCTGCCGAAATCGAGTTGCAGACTAAATCCCTCTTTCTGAATACCCCCCAGATTGGAGGGGTCGTAGGCATCGGCGTCCAGTCGTTGTCGGCGGCCGACCCGATCAGATCATTGGTAATAAACAGCATCCTTACCACGATGATAAATGTTGTCGGTTCGATCAAGGCCATCTACAAATACACCAAAGATCTTGAATATTTCGCGACTCGCGATCCGCTGACGAATCTTTTCAATCAGAGGATATTCTGGGATCTGCTGGGATACGAAGTCAGCAGGGCCGAACGGCATAATTACAGTTTCGGCGTGTTGATGATCGATCTGGACAATTTCAAACATATCAATGACATGTATGGACACTTCGTGGGTGACAAGTTTCTTTCCAAGGCCGCCTCCGTCATTCATGAATGCCTCAGAAAAGGGGACATACTCGCCCGCTATGGAGGAGACGAATTCTCTGTAGTTTTAACAGAAGCCGACCAGGAACAGGTCTACATGGTCGCTGACCGGATCCGGGAATCGCTGGAGGAGATGTGCATTACCACGGTTGATGGCGCAAAAATCCGCGGCTCGGCCTCCATCGGAATGGCAATCTTTCCCTCACATGCCCAAACCCCCAAAGACCTCTTCCTGTTTGCCGATAACATGATGTACCTGGCAAAATCGAGGGGAAGAAACTGCATCATAATTCCGACCGAGAACGATGTTCTCAATGTTTTCGAGAAGAGCAGCGAGATGTCGAGAATCCTGCTCAAGGTTCTGGAAGAGAAGCGGGTCATCCCATACTTCCAGCCTATTGTCGGAACCGGTAACCGCGAAGTTGCATGCCATGAAGTCCTATGCAGGATCGAGTTTGATAACAAGATAATCTCGGCGTCCGAATTTATCGAAATTGCCGAAAAGCTCGCCATAATCACCAAGCTTGACAGCATACTCATGGAGAAGGTGTTTCAAAAGGTTCAAGAGACGGGATACGACGGATATCTTTTTATAAACCTTTCCCCAAAATCTCTTATCGTAAAAGAGTTCGTTCCGATGGTAATCAGGCTTGCGCGCACCTACAACATCAGACACGAAAGTGTCGTTTTCGAGATTACGGAACGTGAAACGGTAAAGAACATGACCCTGCTTGAGAGTTTCGTGATTGTTCTCAGAGATGAGGGTTTCAAGTTCGCTATCGACGACTTCGGGTCCGGATTTTCGTCATTCCAGTACATCCGGAGACTCCCGATAGACTTCGTCAAGATCGAGGGGATGTTTGTCAGGAATATGCTCAGTGATCCCAAGGATCTCTCCTTTGTCAAGACCCTCTCCATGCTGGCAAAGGAGTTCGGCATACTAACCATTGCAGAATATATCGAAAGCGAGGAGCTGCTTCAAGCGGTACATTCTCTGGGCATAGATTATGCGCAGGGTTACCACACCGGCATACCCGCGCCTGATTTCACAAAAGGGCCGAAGATTGAAGCGTCTCTCCGGCCCGATTCCTGATTCGCCAGCAGATCTCCGGTGCTTTCTACTGAAACGACCCCTTATTGCTGATTCCTCACGAGGTCATTAGTGCCTGCTCTTCTTTCCATCAATAACCTGCAGACATCCTTCAAGACTCCATCAGGAGATTTGAAAGCGGTAAACGGCGTAAGCCTCGGTATTGAAAAGGGCGCCACCCTGGCGCTTGTCGGAGAATCGGGTTCCGGCAAATCAATGACCGCATTTTCTATCATGCGCCTGCTGCCGCCGCCAGGTTTCATCAAATCCGGCGAGATATTTTTTGAAGGGATAAACCTGCTTTCCCTGACCGAAGATGAGATGCGTTCTGTTCGAGGAAGCCGCATTTCAATGGTATTCCAGGAACCGATGACATCCCTTAACCCCGTTTTGCGTATCGGTGACCAGGTCATGGAACCTCTTATGCTGCATGGTAAACTCAGGCGGAGCGAGGCGGCTGAACGGGCTGCCGAACTGCTTGGTTCAGTCGGCATTCCTTCCTCCGGCGACCGGATGCGCGACTATCCTCACCAATTGAGTGGCGGCATGCGTCAGAGAGTCATGATAGCGATGGCGCTCTCTTGTACCCCTGCGCTGCTTATCGCCGACGAACCGACCACCGCACTCGATGTGACAATACAGGCCCAGATTCTGGAACTTATAGATTCTCTGCGGCAATCAACGGAAATGGGCATTATGCTCATTACCCATGATCTGGGCATTGTAGCCGAACGGTCGGACAGCACCTGTGTGATGTACGCCGGTCGCATTGTAGAGTCCGCAACCAGCGCGGATCTGTTAAACAATCCCCGCCATCCATATACCAGGGCACTGATAGCTTCACTTCCCCGTAATGCGGAACCGGGCAAACCTCTGGCCACACTTTCCGGGCAGGCGCCGGATCTTGCCGCCAACCTGCCGGGGTGCGGTTTCTGCGACCGCTGCCCGATTGCCATGGCCGAATGCCGCAGCGAGCTGCCGGAGCTGCTGGAAATCTCGCCGGGGCATCATCTGCGCTGCTGGAACAGCCAATGACAAGCCGGCAGATCATACTGGGCGGTATAGCCATGAAAAAACTGTTCCGGCTCAAAAGCAGCAAGGCTGCGCCAACAGGCCTGCTGACCGCTGTCGACAACGTAACTCTTGAGCTGTCACGTGGGGAAACTCTCGGAATAGCAGGTGAATCAGGCTGCGGGAAATCTACTCTGGGTAAGATACTGGCAGGTTTGATTAAACCGGACTCCGGAGCGGTCCGTTATTTGGGCTCGCCAATTCATGAAATGGCGCCAGCCGACTATAGAGTTTTTCGCGGCCAGACGCAGATGATCTTCCAGGATCCGTTCTCATCCCTGAATCCGCGCATGCGTGTCGGTGATATCATATCCGAGCCGCTTCTCGTCGCCGGCGTCGGATCATCATCTTCAAGACGCATTGAGGCTCAGACGATCATGTCAACGGTCGGGCTTTCCGCCGAACAGTACAACCGCTTTCCGCACGAATTCTCAGGAGGACAGCGTCAACGTATAGGCATAGCCCGCGCTCTTGCAGCTTCACCAGGCATAGTTATTGCGGATGAGCCGGTTTCATCGCTGGATATCTCCATCCAGGCCCAGATCATAAATCTGCTCCAGTCGATGAAATCGGCCTACAGCCTCTCCATGGTCATAATATCCCATGATCTTTCGGTGCTGCGGCACATCTGCGACCGGATCAGCGTAATGTACCTGGGGAGCATTGTCGAAAACGGAGCGGCATCTGATCTGTTCCGACGCTGTCTGCATCCATATACCGAAGCTCTTATCGCTGCAATACCGGGAACCCACAAGAGGGAGAAAGGAGATAAAAACCTTCTGTTGAACGACGACATACCCTCGCCGCTGGCCATTCCGGCCGGCTGCCGTTTTCATCCCCGCTGCCGCCATGCACGTGACAAATGCCGGCTGGAAACCCCCACGCTTGACGAAAAGAGCCCCGGCCATCACTCCGCTTGCCACTTCAGCAGTTCAATATACGGTTAGATTTTATCAACGACTTCAAGCAGCTCGATCGGACTGAATGGCTTAGTTATCCAATCTGTTGCGCCGACTTCCTTCCCTTTTGCCTTGAATTCTTCGCTGGTTTCAGTAGTCAAAAAAATGATCGGCGTAAATTCATATTCTGAAGTTTTACGAAGCTGTCTGGCCAGTTCAAGTCCATTCATTCCAGCCATATAGACATCAGTGATTACCAGATCGTATTTTGAATTTGCTGCCAACTCAGTTCCTTCTTTCCCATCAGCGGCCATTGTTACATTGTAACCGGCGGTTGATAATACATTGTTCAGCATGTTACGTGATAATTTGGAGTCATCGATAACCAGAATATTCATCCTCTTGGAAACAGAAGCAACCGTTTCAAGCAGATTGATCGGGCTGAATGGTTTTGTTATCCATGCCGAAGCCCCGGACCTGCTCCCTTTTTCCTTGAACTCCTCTTCTGTTTCGCCAGTCAAAAATATAATTGGAACAGTTTTATATTCAGCTCTGCTGCGAAGCTGTTTAACCAGTTCAAATCCATTCATTTCCGGCATTTTGACATCTGTGATTACCAGATCGTATTTTGATTTTTTTGCTAAATCAGCCCCTTCTTTCCCATCGCAGGCCATTGTTACAGTGTGCCCGGCGGAAGTTAATACGTTGTTCAACATACTGCGTATTAATTTGGAGTCATCTACGGCCAATATATTCATATCTGTATCTCCCCTTAATCTGTCATGTCGCTGATCGGCAACAACCTCTTTGTTTCGGCCTTGAACAGCTCATATTCAGTTCGTAGAGACGCTATCTTTGCCTTGAGATTGACCATGTCATCGGCCTTGGCGTACGCATCGAGTTCTATCGAGATCGAGTGCATCCGGTCGGCTCCGATGTTGCCCGCCACCCCCTTGATGGAATGTGCATTCCTGGCGGCAGCTTTGATGTCTTCCGAGATGATCGCCTCTTCAAGCGCCGGAAGAGCTTCATCAACCTCCTCAATGAACATGGAGATGAAATCGGTAATCAGCTGTTCCTGATTCCCGAGCCGTTTCAAGAGCTCGAAGCGGTTGAAGATTTCCCTCCGGTCGGCAGGCATATCCTCTATCGTGGATTTTTCGGGAGATGACGTTTGTTGAAGGGATGTCTGAGAAACTTTTATATTGATCTCAACAAGGCGTTTGATAAGCGACAAGATATCTTCCTGCTTAAACGGCTTGCTTATATAATCGTCCATCCCGGCCTCGCAACACCTTTCCCTGTCTTCCTTCATCGCATACGCGGTCATCGCGACGATCGGAATATGACCTCCCGAAGCGGTTTCCAGTTCACGAATCCTTCGTGTGGCCTGGAAGCCGTCCATCACCGGCATCTGAACATCCATGAAGATAAGGTCAAAGCTCCCTCCCTCTCTCTGCCAGGCCTGCACGGCTTCTTCTCCGTTTCCGGACAGGGTTACGGCATGGCCGTAGCGCGTAAGTATAGTCTTGATAAGTTCCTGGTTGATCGGAACGTCTTCAGCGACGAGGATAGAAAGCCTCTGCCTGCTTTCCAGGACGTCATGCCGTGTGACGGGCGCGTTTCCGGGATGCTGGGTGGAGCCTCCTGATGAAATGAGCAGGCAGAGCAGGTCGTGGAGTTCCGAATGGATGATCGGCTTCGTGAGATAACCGTCAACTTTCAGTTCACGGCAGCGATGAGAGTCGCCACGCATGCCGGCGCTCGGCATCAGGATGCAGTGTACAGAGTCATAGGCCGGCTGACGGCGGATATCTTCGACCAATTGCCAGCTGTCGTATTCCGGCATCTGCAGATCTATCAGCACAAAATCGAAGGGGGCTCCAAGCTGGATCGATTCATGAAGCGCCTTCATTGCCCTGGTTGCATTTTCGGCCATGGAGACGGTTACGCCCCATTTCCCGAGGAAATCGGCAAGAACTTCGCGATTTATCGGTACGTCGTCCACAACCAGCAGAGTGCGCCCCTTGAGGGGCGTTACTGTGTGAACCGGTTGCGGCAAATTTTGAATCGCGAAACGGGCTGTAAAGGCGAAGGTGCTTCCCTTGCCGACTTCGCTTTCCACCCTGATATTTCCACCGTACAGCTCAACAAGATTTTTGGATATCGCAAGCCCCAGACCTGTGCCGCCGAACGATTTGGTAGTCGACTGATCTGCCTGCTCAAAGGGATCGAATATTTTACTCAATTTTTCAGGGGGGATGCCGATGCCTTCGTCCATTACACTGAAAGACAACAGGCAACTGCTTTCATTTTTTTCGACAACACTTACATTCACCAGCACCTGCCCGTGGGCGGCAAACTTGATGGCGTTGCCTACCAGGTTGATCAGAATCTGCCGCAAACGACCTGGATCGCCAATCAGGGCATCCGGAGTCTCCGGGGCCGGATTAAAGAGCAGTTCCAGGCCTTTTTCGGCTCCCCGTACGGCAACTGTCTGCAGTGTTTGACCGACGGTGGTGCGCAAGAGGAAAGGTATGCTATCGAGCTCGATCTTGCGCGCCTCGATTTTCGAAAAATCCAGGATATCGTTTATGATCGAGAGAAGATTATCGGCCGAACTTTTCACGGCGTTCAGGTAGTTTTGCTGCTCGGTATCGATATTGGTGGAGAGACATAGATCCGTCATTCCGATAATCCCGTTCATCGGAGTACGGATCTCATGGCTCATGTTGGCCAGAAAGGCGCTCTTGCCCCGGTTGGCTTCATCCGCCTGTTCCAGGGCACTTTGCAACTCCTTGGTCCTTTCATCCACCTTCTGCTCCAGGTTGTGCATATTATCCCGAAGCATGTCGTAGAGTGTGGCGCTCTCAAGTGCATACGCAGTGTTGACCAGGATAATCGAAAGCGCGTTCAGTGAGGGGGCATCGACGGTAGACTGGTCACCGGCAAGGAGTCCGACGAACATTCCGCGAATGCGTGATTGAGTTGAAAGAACGTGCATAATAATGCTCTGTTCGCTATTGCGGGCCGGATGCACGACCGGATGGTTCTGGTTGATGGCCCAGGCAAAACTCCCATCCATGATTCTGGCATCAACCTCGCGTTCAAGTTCCTCCCTGCAGTCAGGAGGATCTAATTCCATCAGATCAAAATCGTTTCCGTCCGAATTTATATAGAACCCCATATACTTGAATTCCAGCAACCGCTTGATCTGCTGCAGCGTTACCCTGAAGATGGAGACGCTGTCCCTGTTCCGGTTCAGCTCCGCCTGATAGTCGCTACTGGAGGCCAGCATATCCAGTATACTGAAATATCGGAGATTGTTCTCCTCCAGGTAGAGGTTGCGTTCCTGAGCCTTCTTCAACTCCTGTAGTAATGTATCCACTCTGTCACTCATGAACTAAAATCTCCTGAGAGTATCGTCATAGCTTCTGTAAGCTGGGCATCGGTCTGTTCCATGATGGTTCCCAGCAGGCTGACAGGTATCTCCAGGCGTTCCCAGGAACGCTTGTCCAGCGGAGGCACAAACGGTTCACCGCCAAAACCGACCTGCATGGCATGGCCAATCACGTCGGCCACATGCATCAGGGATGTTTCCATCGGGTAAAGTTCCGCCCGTCCGGGTGCATGATGGCAGGCCACAGGTTCCGTGATGATTGCAGGAATCTTCCACTGTTTCAGCAACTCTCCCCCTACGTCGCCATGGTCAAAACCCATTATTGAACGCTGAATGACGAAGTGCGGTTCGCCGGACTCCCTGCTTCCGGCGATCATCTCCCGCACCAGATCCGGCGCTCTGGTGCAGAGAATCAGCTGGCCAACGTCATGCAGCATGCCGGCGAGAAAGAACCGCTCCACATTGGCATCCCGCCGGTAGGTTGCCAGGAGCCGGGCGATGATGCCGCAGGTGATGCTGTGCTGCCAGAAGGAGGTCATGTTGAACAGGTTCTCCGGGATACCCCTGAAAATCCCCATTACAGAGACGGCCAGCGCCATGTCTCGCAGCTGCTGGGTGCCGATGATCGTAACCGCTTTGGCTATGGAGTCGATTTTCGAGTAATATCCGAACATCGGGCTGTTGGCAAGTCTCAGAATGCGTGAGGAGAGCCCCACATCTTCGGTCAATATCTTTGTGATGTCATAGATAGAGCTGCGGGGGTGGCTTATGACCTGATTGAGCCGTTCGTAGATGAGCGGGAGCGAATATACCACGGCGGCATCATTTACAAGGTATTCGAAGGTCGGTTTAGCGGGATTCATTGCGGACCTTCCTGAACAGGCAGAGTCGGAACAGTTCAGCCATGGCGGGATAGGAAAGATCGGCATTGCGAAACAGCGGACGCAACTCGTTTTCCGCGACAGCCAGAGATGCGGGATCAAGATTCGGAGCAACGGATGCGACGACAGGCTGATCATCGATTCCGGCGATATCGGCCTCCAGGACCCCCCAGGTCCGAAACATCCGGATATGTTTGGCGCTAAGCTCGGTATCGCACCCCAGAAGCAAACGTCCGCTCCGGTCATGGACATCGGACTTCAGAATCATGCCTTCTGAGAGGTGATCTATTGTGAGTAGTCCCATGTTAAAATTTCCATGAGTGAATTTTGCCGGATATCTCAGACATCCGCTTCACGCAGAAACTGGGCCGCATCTTCAGGTGAGGTAGGATTGATGTAAAAACCTGTGCCCCATTCGAATCCGGCCACCTGGGTCAAGCGCGGCACCAGCTCAATGTGCCAGTGATAATCGTACTCCAGAGAGTTCCAGTGCCCCGGTTTACCGGGACGTCGGTGCATGGGGGGGGCGGTATGGAGGATGAAGTTGTAGGGGGCATCCCGCAGCACGGTCTTGACCCGCAGCAGCATATCCTTCATGGCCAGAGCCAGTTCAGCCAGCTCGGGATCGCTCATCAGGGCAAAGTCGTGGCTGTGGCGCTTGGGGTAGAGACGCAGCTCGAACGGGGAGCTGGAGGCATAGGGTGTCAAGGTAACGAAGTTGGAAAACTCTTTTACCACGCGCACACCTTCGCGCAGTTCAAAGTCGATCACGTCGCAGAAGATGCAGCGTTCCTTGCTATTGAAATAGTTTCGCGCCACCTTGAGCTGGGTGGAGGCCACAGGCGGGAGAAGCGGCACTGCGATCAGCTGGCTGTGCGAATGCGCCAGTGTTGCGCCGGCCCTGGTGCCGTGGTTTTTGAACAGCACCAGATAACGGAAACGAAAATCCTTGCGCAGGTCGAGGTAGCGATGACGGTAGGCGGACAATACGTCGCTTATTTCACTGGAAGAGAGGTCGGCCAGCGTGCGGTTATGGTCAGGAGTTTCTATGATAACCTCGTGGGCGCCGATACCGTTCATGACGTCGTACATGCCGTAACCGCGATTGTTCAACTCACCCTCAACACGCAAGGCCGGGTACTTGTTCGGAATTACCCGCACGCGCCAGTTGGCGGCATTGGGCAGAGCGCTGGGGCGGATAGCGAAGATCTCGGGCGGCGTTTTGTCTTCATTTCCATAACAGAACGGACAGGCGGTCATGCCGTTATGTTCATCCTCAACCAGGAAATCTCTCGGTCGGCGGCCCCGCTCCGTGGCAATGATAACCCAGTGCAGCTTTATCGGATCCCAGCGCAGTTCGGACATGCAATCTCCTAGGAAGAAAAAAGGTGTTTAGGCTGAAGGCTGAAGGTTATCAGACAACTAATTGCACTTCAATTTATTCCGAAAAACAGGTCTTTTCCTTCAGCCTTCAGTCTATTTGCCTGAAGTTAATCAAATCAACCAGTTGTCAAGTTCGATCTCCGGTCCGGCGTAATACAACATCAAAGGCGCATCTGTCGGCCAGCGGCCGATCTCTTCGTTATCGCGCACCAGCGTAACCGAAGCGAACAGTTTGCTCTTGGGAGCCGGCTTGATTGCCGCCAGCGGAATGCAGACCTCGCATGTTTTGGCTATCTTCCAGTTGCAGTAGCCGCGAGTCGGCGTCCAGATTCCGTTCTCCTTTACCTGCAGCAACCCCTCGTCGTTCCGCATCTGCAGGGGGAGACGATATTCACGGTCGAAGATCAGGTGCAGGTTGAGAACATCTGTCTCCTTCAGCAGCCTGGAAAGCTCCTGCACGCCGTCTATTCTGAAGAATAACGAGGTGCTGTTGTAACCATAGTAGAAGCTTTGAAGCATCCTGTCGGAAGAGTGCATGGCGGATCCCTGACGAGTCAGGTCATACAGTCCGGCCGCCAGCCATTCGAAATAATCGCTGATTCGACCGTTTATATCCGGATCTATGAAGGCCGCCGGTTCGCGGACCAGGCCGGCCGGGCTCTTCTTCTTGATCGGTTCCAGCAGCTCGCGCGGAATGTCCTGTCCCAGCAGACGGTAGACATTCATCAGGTGCTGACGGAAGAGCTTGTCGAAACTGTCGCTATGTGGTGAAAAGTGGTCATCGCCGTACCACCAGAACCAGTCGCTCCCCTCGGCGACATAAAGCGAACGGCAGATAAGTTCGGCAGTTTCGTCGGAGGAAGGGAGGCCGCTCTCCAGCACGGCCGCTACCAGCGGGTTGCCGGAGATGGCCGCGTCACGCGCTTTTCCCAGCAGATCCCATGCAAGGTTTTCTTCAGGATGACCGATCCAGATGCCAAAGTTGCCGTTGATCCATGAACCGGGATGAATGTTGTGCAGACGCCCGTCAAATCGCGTCTTCTTCAAAACTTCGGAGCAGGTGGTCAGGTTGAGGGCCGGTGATTCGGAAATGCCGCGGTACATCCCCTGCAGGAAATCATAGGCGTTGTTCGGGTAGTATTCCCATGCATTCTCGCCGTCCAGGATAATCGGAACCACCCTGCCTTCACCCCCGACTCTCCCCTTGATGGCGTTAAGGCGTCCGCAAAGGTCGATGACGGCCCGACCGGCGTCCCATTGGGAGTATGTGAATCCTAGCAGATCGGAAAGTTGGTGGTCACGGAAAAAGAGCCCTATTTCTCCCTGGCTGCCGCTGAAACGCCAGGGTCGGTAAAGACGCTCCTTGTTACTTCCCAAACCTCCGTCCATGCTTTTTGCCAGCACCTCCTCGTCAGTGGCAATCCAGTTTATGCCGCAACCGGTGATGATGGCGAGGGTTTCATTGCTGACCGACCCCTCTGACGGCCAGATCCCTTTAGGTTGAAAGCCGAAGATCTCGCGGAAATAATCAATGCCCCGGATAACCTGTGCACGGGCGTCTTCCGGATGGTTAAAGCTTAACGCAGGGAGTGTGATGCGCGGCATGGCGGTCTGGGCGGTTCGAATATCGCACAGAAGCGGCAGGATCGGATGATAGTAGGAAGTGACCGATAACTCGATGCGTCCCTTTTCGTGAAGGCGCTTATAGAGTGGGATAATTGCCTGCAGCAATTCCAACTGGGTGGTAAAGAGCAGTTCCTTGTCGGCGGCGGTGAAATTTGCACCCTTGGCGACCAACTCGGCAAAGAGCGGATAGCGACGGCGGGCGGCCTCCCCTGTCCATGCCAGGAAGAACCAGACCTGCAGATCAAGCAGATCCTGATCGGAAAACTGCTTGACCCGATCATGGGCGCTTCCGGGCTTTCCCTCGCCAGCCATGTAGAGCAGCTCCTGATAACGCCGCGATGGCTCGATCATCCGCTGGCGGTTGGCGGAAAAAAAGTTCTCCAGCAGAAAAACACGGTCGTCCTGAGAAAGGTCGGCGGGAGCGGCCTTTCCCTTCAGCAAAAATGGGTCTACAGCGGTACCGGCGGCATAATCAAGAATCTGCTCGATCAGAGATGGCACCAGGTTAAAGACCGCCTTTGCACCGGGTGTATCTTCGACAATGGCCGGCATGTCAAAATAGTCCTTGATGCAGTGCAGGTAGGTCCAAGGGAGCGCGTATTCGTTTTTTAGCGGGTCCTTATAGTATGGCTGATGCATATGCCATACAATGACCACATCAAGGGGGGTGGACGGCATCTCCGGCGGCTCCTGTTCTTTCGATCATTATCGATTGGAGCGGATCATTTACCCGCCCTGTTCCGGCAACTTCAAGGGTTGCCCAGCCATGCATCACCCTACACCAACTCCTTCTTCCATGTCATTACCTTCTTCTGATATTCGGCGAGCAACTTCTGGGCCGCTTTAAGGTCCTTGGCTTCGGCCACGATATGGACATTGGGATTATATTGATCCGGAAGCACCAGGGCCCACTCCCCACCGAACTGAACTTTGATGCCGTCGATGAAGGTGGCGTCCTTCTCAAGGCTGTCCTCGCTCATTCTGCGCATGATGCCCCCTTTCATCTCCCAGGGGCAGGGAACAGTTGTCTGAAGATAAGCGCGTGCCGGAACGGCAGTGAGCCCTTGCGAGAGCGGCATTCCGCATACAGCCGCCAGTTCCATAAGCCTGGCTATGGTGAACATTCCGTCGAAGGCAGCCTGAAAGCGGGGGAAAGCAAAACGTCCGTCGGTTGAGCCGGTCAAAACGATCTCTGAGGAGGAGGCCGCTTCCAGCATGGCGCGGTCGGAACTCTTGGTGCGGGTCACCTGGCAGCGTTTCAGTTCCGCCATTTGTTCGATGGTGGAAGGGGCCTGCACAGGAACGGCGATGGTGCCTTTCTGACCGGATTGCATCAGGAGGGCGACAACAAGTGAGAGCAGGTCTACACCACTGTAAATCCGTCCGGTTTCATCAACCAGAGTGATTGCTTCGGCGAACGGATCAAGCCAGAATCCGGCCTGTGCGCCCAGCGATGAAACAATCGTGGCGAGCTGGCTGAGTGCGGACTCCTTTCCCTTTGCCCGCACCCCGCGCCCCTCGTCAACGTAGGCGTTGAGAGCAATGACCGAGAATCCTAGCTCGTTCAGGAGCTGTGGAAGGATCTGGCTGGCCGGGGAAAAACTGAAGTCTACTACAACGGTGTAGGCGGCTTTTTGTAGTACTTCGCGGTCGAGAGCCCGCAAAAAACCTTCGCGATAAAAATCTCCGACATTGTTGATTTCAGTGATTACCCCCGGTTCGGTATGGTGGGCGCGCCGAAAATTCTCCTTGAAGAAGGTGCGCTCTACATTCTTGCCCATACTGCTGGAGAAGTCGAGGCCGTCGCCATCCAGAAAGACGATCTCCAGCGAAGCAGGATCATCCTGGGCCTGACGGAAATGCACCCCGCCAACTTCGCCGAAAGTTTTCAGCTTGTAGCGGAGCAGAGGGAGCGAAGTCATTTTCATGTCACGCACATTGACGCCCGCCGAGAGCACGCCCCCCACAAAACAGCGTTTAAGCATGCGCGACGAAGGATTGGAATCGCGTCCGCTCAGAACAAAGCTCCCTTTGGGAAGTGATGTGCCGTAGGCGCACCCCAGTTTGGCACAAAATTCGGGTGTTAACTCCATGTTGGAAAGCCCCTTTATTATGGCCCCCTCGAAAAGCGCCTTCTTCCATTTCTCACCCCAGATCATATTGGAGGTGACGGTTGCGCCGGCCTCAATGGTTTTTTTTGGCCAGATCTTAACGTCGGCCTTGATAACCGCCTCATCACCGACCGAGGTATCGTCGGCAACGATTACCCCCTCTTCCAGAACCGCACCCTGCCCGACGCGGACGTTGGAACAGATCACACTGTCGTTGATCTTCGCCCCTTTCTTGATGTAGGAGTTGTCCCAGATGACGCAGCGGTTCAGTCTGACGCCGTCTTCAATAGTACAGTTGCGCCCTATGACGGAATCCTTTATCCGGACATCTCCCAGAACCTGGCTGTTGTCGCCTATTACGACGGTGCCATCCAGACCGGCGGCATGTTCCAGCTTCACATCGGCGCCGAGGCGCAGGTCCTTGCCGACAAAGTCCTGCTTCGGTTCATCGATCTTCAAGTTTACCTTTCCCTTGAAGATGTCGTGATAAGCCTCTCGGTATGAATCGGTATTGCCTATATCGCGCCAGTATCCTTTAGCGGTCACTCCGAACAAAGCATCTTTCTTCTTCAGCATCAACGGGAAAAGATCCTGAGAGAAGTCGAAGTTTTCGCCTGCCGGGATGTATTTCAGTATATCGGGCTCCAGCACGTATATGCCGGTGTTGATTGTATCGGAGATGACCTCGCCCCAGCCCGGTTTTTCCAGGAATTGGGTTATCCGCTTTTCCTTGTCGGTGATCACGACTCCGAATTGGAGCGGATCCTTGACTGAAGTCAGCGTAATTGTGGCTTTGGCTTTGTTGTCGTTATGAAAATCTATTATCTTCTTCAGGTTGAAATCGGTCAGAAGATCGCCGCTGATGACCATAAAACGTTCATCCAGAAATTTCTCTGCGGCTTTGACCGCCCCGGCTGTACCCATGTCCTGCAATGGTGTGACATAGGTGATCTTGACACCAAAATCGGCGCCATCCCGAAAAAAATTTTTGATGTAGTACGGCTGATGGTAGAGCAGCATCACCAGATCGGTGATATCGTATTTTTTTAGCAGCTCTACGATGTGAAGCATGATCGGGCGATTGAAAAGCGGGATCATCGGTTTGGGCAGACTTCCTGTGAGTGGCTGGATGCGGGTGCCAAAACCACCCGCCATGATGACGGCTTTCATAGTGGAACTCCTTGGAAATGAAAAAATCACTGCCTTACAACGATGCGTTTACTTTCTGTGCTTTCTTGGCCAACACCCGGGCTATTTCTTGCTTCAATTCGGTCAAGTCGCCGGATTTGACCACATAGCCATCCGCAAGCCAGGCTGAAAAATCGTCCTTGTAGCAGGAAAAGGCCGAGCAAAGAATGACCGGCATTTCGTGACGCTCTTTTACCAATTTTTGCAACAGATCGATCCCGTTTTCATTCCTGAGCTTAATGTCGAGAACGGCCAGGTCAAACGCGCCGGCCTGCAGCTTCTCTGTCGCTTCGGCAATGCTGGCCGCCGTCACCACTTCGTACCCCTCATCCGCCAGTTCGTCCGCATATAGCACGCGAATGTTCGCCTCATCGTCAACTACGAGTATTTTGCTCATGCCTGTTCCTCCTTTCGAGTGGGAAGTTTGATTGTATAGGTAATACCGCCTTCCGGCGGCGCAACCACAATGAGTGGTATCCCCTGCTTCTCCAGCATGGTTCTGCAGAGCGCCAGCCCAAGTCCGGTTCCCATGTCATGAGTGATCGCAAATGGCGTAAGCAGGGCTTCAAGTTCATCCTCTGAAACTTTTCGTCCCCTGTCTTCAACGCTGATTTGGATATCTCCGCCGGTTTCCGACACAAAAACCGAGATAATTTCTCCGGTGCGCCCTTCAATGTCGTTGATAATAAGAGTGCGCACACAGTATGAAACCTGCTTGATGTCAATATATGCATGGGGGAGGCCATTGACAGGATCATACCTGCATTCACACCCCCTCTGCAGGAGCATCTCCTGAACATCCCTGATGGCGGTCTCCACTACCTGGTTTACATCCCAGAAATCCCTGGTTGGATAGAGCGAGTCAGAGTAGTTGAGAATCTCGTCCAGCACCCCCTCCAACTGACGAGTTTCGCTGATAATGGATTCGATAAAATCTCGTTTAGGATCGGATGCCGGACTGCTTTTCAGCATGGAACGGGCAAATCCGCCTATTATCATGAGAGGGTTGCGGATCGAATGGGCGATGCTGGAGGTGATGCGTCCCACCAAAGCCATTTTCTCCATCCGTACAATCAGTTCCTGCTGCTCTTTAAGTTTATTACCCGCTTCGGTGACCCGGTTGAGTTCCACCTGCAACCGGTCATAGAGGGTGGCGCGCTCAATGGCGAAAGCGACCGGAAAACTGAAGGTTTCCAATGAATGCATATCTTCATCGGTAATATGACGATGAGTGATGCAATTGTCCGCTATGATCATGCCTACTCTCCGATTGCGCGATACAAGCGGCATCAGCAGGAAGGTGTCAACCCCAAGCAGGGAAGCGAAATGAGGATCTACATCGGGGTTGTGAAAGGCATCCTCGATCAGTACCGGGTGTTTCCCTTCCAGAGCTTTGACGACAATATGTTCATTGTCGGAGAGCGTAATCACCAGTTGTTCAAGAATATCGTGAAATTTTGCCCGTTCAGCCGAAAGTTTGTTATGGCGGAAACTCTGGGCCAGCGTTTGCAGATCCATGTCATTCCTGGAGATTTCGTCCCAACTCTGGCAGGCCTCCTCAAAATTTCTGGGACCTATCGCCAGATACCCCTTGAGCAGCCCGGCATCACTGTCTGTCATAAGCAGAAAGGCGCGATTCATGCCGAAACCTTTTCCGGCAGTGATGGCGGTCAGCGCAACTGAAAGCACCTCCTCAAGATCGACCGAGCTTTGCAGGACAAAACCCAGTTCGTGCATGAAGCGGATTTCGAGGGTTTTGTTATCAAGGAAACTTACCAG
>JAQTRC010000066.1 GCA_028712665.1 Desulfuromonadaceae bacterium | reverse complement strand
CGATATGGGAGAGATCTTTTTTGCCACGTGCGGGACGGACGCCATTGCCATGGCGAGGGAGAAGCGTCCGGACATGGTGCTTCTTGATATCGAGATGCCGGGCATGAACGGCTACGAGGTCTGCAGGGCGATCAAGAGCGATCCAAACCTGGCCGATCTGCCGATCCTGTTCATCACGGTCCGTTCGGACATGGAGAGCGAAATTTGCGGGCTTGATGCCGGTGCGGTGGACTTTATCTCCAAACCCCCCAGTCCCCCGATTGTCAGGGCACGGGTAAAGACCCATCTTGCGCTGAAGCAGCGAACAGACCTGTTGCACAGGATCGCCTCCATAGACGGCCTCACCGGGATTGCCAACCGGCGCGCCTTCGACACCGCACTGGAACAGGAATTGCGTCGCGCCTGCCGGAACGGGGGCGTACTCTCCCTGCTCATGATCGACGTGGATTTCTTCAAGAGGTTCAACGACCATTACGGACACCCGGCAGGAGACGACTGCCTCCGCTCCATCGCCTCGACCCTGGCGGCCGTCCCGCGGCGTCCCGGCGACGTGGCGGCGCGCTACGGAGGGGAGGAGTTTTGTCTCATCCTCCCTGCATGCGATCTCGATAATTCCGTGAAACTTGCCGAGTCGATAAGGTTGAGGGTGTCCGGGCTGCAGATCCCCCACGCACTGTCGGACGCATTCTCCTGCGTCACGATCAGCGTCGGGGTCGCCTGTTTCGAGTGTGACGCCGTATCGCATGGGGGATGTCCGACAGGAGCAGCCTGCGATGCATGTGCCTTGGTATTGGTGAAGAGTGCCGATGGCGCCCTTTATGAAGCCAAGAGAGGAGGCCGCAACAGGGTCGCCTCCGCAACGATGTCACGGGATGCCTTTACGGTGGGGCATACGTCCATGGAAGCCTCCTAGTAACTTGTAACACTTATTTTTTCGCGGCTAACCCCTCTAAATCTCCCCTTATCTAAGGGGAGACTTCAAAGCTTCCCCCCTTAGGTAAGGGGGGAGTGAGGGGGGTTAGTTTTAGATATTCCATGTTACTAGAGCTACTTTAACAAATACCCCAGCCCCCGTTTCAACGCAGTGTCAACGCATATTAACATCCGCAAATGGAAACAAAATTGCCTCAACGCCTCGCGCTGTGTTACATCTCATAGCATGAAAAAACTCAATCCACCCCAGCAGCGAGCGGTCAACGCAACCGAGGGGGCCCTGCTGATCCTGGCCGGGGCCGGTTCCGGCAAGACACAGGTGATAACCTCCCGCATCGTCCATCTCCTGAAAGAGAAACGGGTCCCGGCCGAAAATATCCTGGCGGTAACCTTTACCAACAAGGCGGCCCGCGAAATGAACGAGCGGGTCAGCGCGATGGCGGGCCAGATGGCAAAGGGGGTTGTCATATCCACCTTCCACTCACTTGGTGTCCGTATCCTTCGGCGTGATATAAGAGTATTCGGCTTCAAGCCAAACTTCTCTATCTATTCCAGCTCGGACCAGGCCGGTGTTATCCGGCAGGCCTTGCGGGAGAGGGACATCGACCCGAAGGCCATCGATCCGGAACAGATTCTCTGGAAAATATCGGCTCTTAAAAATCGTCTTGTAGGGCCGAAGGATTTTTCTCCTGACAGGAGCAATCCGCTGGAACTGGCCACAGCCGCCGTCTATCCCCGCTATCAGGAGCTGCTCAAGGGCTTCAACGCCATCGATTTCGATGATATAATCATGTTCTCGGTGCAGTTGCTCCAATCGGCCTCCGCTATCCTCAAACATTGGCAGGAGCGTTTCCATTACATCATGGTTGACGAATACCAGGACACCAACGCCTCGCAGTACCTGATGATTTCACTCCTGGCGAAAAGGCACGGCAATATATGCGTGGTAGGCGACGACGACCAGTCCATCTACGGTTGGCGCGGGGCCGAGATAAAAAATATTCTGAATTTTTCGGGTGATTATCCCGGCTGCACGACTATCAAGCTGGAGCAGAATTACCGCTCCACCGGCGCGATCCTTGAGGCTGCAAACTCCGTCATACAAAACAACCCGGTCCGCACCGACAAGGCGCTCTGGACCGCAAGCGCCAAAGGGCGTGATATCGAATTTCTTCTGGCGGAGAGCGAGGAAGACGAAGCGGCTAAAGTAGTAGAGATGATGCTTCTGGAACAGTACCGCGACAAGCTGCTCTGGGGGGACATGGCAATCCTCTACCGGTCGAACGCCCAGAGCCGGGCCTTCGAGGAGAAACTGCGTCTTGAGCGGATCCCCTACGTCGTGATCGGCGGCCAGCAGTTCTACGAACGAAAAGAGGTCAAGGATGCCATCGCCTACCTGAAGGTAATCGACAATCAAAGTGACGAGGCATCCCTGCTCCGGATCATCAACTTCCCGCGAAGGGGAATCGGCGACACCACAATGATAAAGCTGAACCAGTGGTCGATGGAGCAGAACGTGCCGCTGTTTGAAACATTGGGCCGGGTAAGCGGGATCCCTGAAATTTCCGAGTCATCCAAGAAGGGGGTACTGGCATTCCATCGCATGATGAACGAGGTGATTGCCGGCTTTACACCTTACAATATGGGAGCGCAGGTAAATGCGCTTTTCAACCGTCTGCGAATCGACGATGAGCTGTACCGCACCTTAAATGATACAGCACAGGCAAGGAAAAGGATCGAAAACATCGAGCAGATCGTCAACTCTCTGGCCGCTTTCGAAGCCGGGACTCCGCGGGCCACGCTCTCGGCCTTTCTGGAACGGATTTCGCTTATGGACGAAGACAAACCGGACGAAGAGGGGAAAGAACAGGGGAGGAACGTGGTCACGCTGATGTCGCTACACTCCAGCAAGGGGTTGGAGTTCAGCCATGTCTGGCTGGTCGGGATGGAAGAGGATCTGCTTCCGCACAAGCGCTCGATCGAGGAGGATCCGACTGTGGCCGAAGAGCGCCGCCTCTGCTACGTCGGGATTACCAGAGCACGGAAATATCTGACAATCTCACGCTGCCTGACACGACGCAAATACGGCACGCTGGAGCAGCGCAAACCGAGCCGTTTTCTGGCCGAGATACCGGAGCATCTGCTGAATGCTGTTTCTGGCGGCGAGATCGCTGTAAATGGAGCGCCGATCGATCTTGCAGGGGATTTTTTTGCGAGGATGCTGGGAGATTAGGGTTCGATTCCGCTCATCCGCCAGTTGTTCCCTGAGCGGAAACGAAGGACCTAGTGACAATCTTTCCGTTTAATAGATATTCACAAAACAGACCGACTGGACAAAAATGAATATCCTGATCGTAGACGACAACATAGATGACCGTAACTTGCTGCGTTGCATTCTGCAGGTCCACGGGCATGAAGTCACCGAGGCTGTCAATGGCATGAAAGGACTTCAGTCAGCCTTCAATCATGACCTGGATCTGATAATATCCGACGTGCTTATGCCGGTCATGGACGGTTTCCAGTTTCTTCGCACTCTCAGGGAAACAAGCTCCATACCTTTTATATTCTACTCAGCGGTATATGACAGCGACAGGGACATGCAGCTCGCCACCTCTATGGGAGCGGACGGTTATCTGACCAAACCGATGATTCCGGCGCAACTGATGGCAGAAATTGAGCGGATTATGGGAGAAGGACCAAAGGAGAGATGCGGGATTATTGAGGAAAACTCCCAGTATTTGAAGAGATACAGTCACGTTGTGGCCACCAAGCTCGAAGAGAAGGTGAGGGAACTGGAAGAGATCCTGACTGAACGCACACAGATTGAGCAGCGCTTGCAACAGGCCTATGAATTTACCGGACAAATTATCAATTCCATACCGGATCCAATATTTGTAAAAGACCGGCAACATAGATTTTTTCTGATCAATAATGCGTTTTGCTCATTTACCGGTCATGCACATGAAGAGCTGATCGGCAAGTCTGACCAAAATTTTTTCCCAAAGGAAGAAGCAGACGAATACTATGGTAAAGATGAGTTGGTCTTCAATTCTGATAAGGCAAATCTCAACGAGGAATCCCTGACGGATGCAACCGGAAACAGGCATTTCATTCAGACCAGAAAAGCATCGTTTGTCGCGGCCGATGGCAAAGAATTTCTGATAGGAGTGATTAGAGACATCACCGAGCAGAAACGCGCCGAACATGCGCTCCTCGACAAGCGGCAGCGTCTGGCAGACATGGCGCTGGAGCTTTCCATGGCCGAGGAGCGCGAACGTCGGCGCTTTGCGACCAATTTGCACGACAATATCGGGCAGGATCTTGCCCTCACCCGGATTAATCTGGGGATATTAGCGAAGGCGCCCCTTGCGGTCAAAGAATGCAAAATTCTTGATAACACCCAAGATATAATCAACGGTGCAATCAAGAAAGTGCGAAACCTTACACACCTGATCAGCCCCCCCATACTGGAGAGCGCCGGTCTGGAGGCAGCCCTGAAGTGGTTGGGGATACAGATGGAAACGGATTACGGACTGCAGATACTGTTCAAGGATGATCTGAGCGAGAAAACGGTTTCCAAAGCGATCCAAGCAGAGCTCTATTTCGCCGCCCGGGAACTTCTAATAAATGTCGCCAAACATGCGAAAACTGAGACCGCCAGGATCGCGGTCGCCAGAAAAAACGACACCCTCGTTATTAGTGTCGAGGATGATGGGATCGGATTCGATCAGGATTTCATCGAGGCAAACTTAACCAGGGAGGGGGGCGGATTCGGCCTTTTCAATATACGGCGCAGGATAATCTATCTCGGAGGCACGTTCGATGTCGAATCGGCCCAAGGAGCTGGGACCCGCGTGACAATCGGGATGCCGTTGAAGGAAAAACCGGCTGAAGGTTGAAGGTTGAATGTTTAAATCTTCAGCCTTCAGCCTTCAGTCTTCAGCCTAATATTTTGGAGAGCAACATGATCATAAAAGTATTGCTGGTCGATGACCATAAAATCATGCGCGACGGTCTTGTCTCCCTGCTGAACGATGCGAAAGATATTGATGTAGTGGCCGAAGCCTCCGGTGGCGGAGAAGCCGTCGAAAAATCTCTGGCGCATGCACCCGATGTGGTGGTGATGGATCTGAATCTGCCCGATATGGGAGGGATTGAGGCGATACGACGTATCGTTGCTAAAAATCCCCGCATCAGAATTCTGGTACTCTCCATGCTTATGGACAGGAACTGCGTCCTCGAAAGTCTGGAGGCCGGGGCCAGAGGGTATCTCGCCAAGGACTGCGCCGCAGAGGAGCTGGTGGAGGCAATACGGACGGTATACGCTGGAAATCCCTATTTTTGTGACGACGCCACGGAAATCATGATCAAAGGATTCACTCCCGGTTCAGTTTCCGAGCGGATCGCTCCCACACTCACAAAACGCGAACTTGAAGTTCTGAAGCTCACCGCCGAGGGAGAGAGCACCAAGGAGATCGCCTTCGAGCTCGGCGTCAGTATCAAGATGATCGAGATACATCGCATGAACATCAGGAGAAAGCTCGGACTGAAGAGCATTGCACAACTCACCATATATGCGGCGCGCATCGGCCTGATTTCAATTGAGTAAAGCAAATTCTGGCTGAGGGCTGAAGGGTCAACCTTCAACCTTCAACCTTACCCCCTCCACTAGGGTTTCCCCTACCTCCCACATTCCGATAATCGCAGCATGCATTAAGCAAAATATTGAGATACATTCATCTTGGATAAATCCTGTTGGCAACTACGCCTGACAGCGATCCTGTATCTGTACATCGCATGAGGTAAGCATCATACAACCAGATGATCCTGCCCAGATTCTCAGGCAATTTCCGATAAGACGACACCGGCTCGGCTTCCGCAGAATCCGCGCCTATGCAGCTGCACTCAAGAATGAGCGGGATAATCTCAACTCGGCTTTCGACGCGACTCCTATGCCGACTAAAACGTAAATCAAAGGAGATTTCATGAAACTGACCATCGCCGCTAAACTCTACCTTCTTGTGACAATTGTGCTGATCTCGTTCATCTGTGTCGGGATACTTTCGTACAGCGGCACGACCCGTCTTATCCGGATGACCGACAGGGTGCTGACCAATGATGTGGTTCAGCAGAATGCATCCATGGATGGCATTGAAAACCTGGGAAGCGCTATTCACAACTTCAAGAACTACCTGCTGCGCAAGGACGAGAAATACGTCGCCGGGTTCAGGGAGAACATCGCCAGGATCGACGAAGCGATCAAAAAATACGACTCCCTCGCTGACAATGACAAGGAAAGGGGCGCCGCCGTGAAAGCCCGCGAGGGGCTGAACGCCTACAAGTCGGTCATCGACCGGCTTGTGGATGCATACAAGAACACCGACGACATTCGTCTGCTGGACTCATCGATCCAGGGGGCCGACAAGCCGGTGCTGCAGGCGCTGAAAGAGATGGACCGACTGGTTGACGAGGACCTGAAGGCGGAACGGCTGGAACTGGAGAGACAGGCCGGACGGGTTATCATTTTACAGCTTGCCGTGGCCTTAACCGCATCACTGGTCACCCTGATGATAGGCATTGTCACCTCCCGAGGCATTATCGCCCGGTTAGGGGATTTTTCCGGGGTGATCGACCGCGTGGCCGGCAACGACCTCACCGCCCGTTGCGACGTGCGCGACCGGGACGAGATCGACGCCATGGGTGTGAAATTCAACCTGATGGTCGAGGCGATGCGCGAGATGATCTCGACCATCCTCCAGAGCGCCCACCAGCTTGCTGCGGCCTCGACCCAGTTGCGCTCCACGGCCGGGCAGATCGCCACAGCGTCCGAGGAGGTGGCCTGCCAGATCAACACCGTGGCCACCGCCAGCGAGGAGATGTCGGCCACCAGCACCGACATAGCCCACAACTGCTCCATGGCGGCCGACGCCTCGAAGTCTACCGCAGATTCGGCAACCGATGGCGCGAAGGTGGTCGATGAGAGCATCAAGGGGATGAACACCATTGCCGATCGGGTCCGGCAAACCTCCACCACGATCACAGCGCTCGGAACCCGATCCGAACAGATCGGCGAAATCATCGGCACCATCGAGGACATTGCCGACCAGACCAACCTTCTGGCTCTGAACGCGGCTATCGAGGCGGCGCGCGCCGGCGAACAGGGACGCGGTTTTGCCGTGGTCGCCGACGAAGTGCGGGCCTTGGCGGAGAGAACTACAAAAGCCACACGCGAGATCGGAGAGATGATCAAGGCGATCCAGAACGAGACGCAGGCGGCGGTCAAAGCGATGGAAATCGGGGTCAACGAGGTTGAGAAGGGGGCCGAATTATCGCAGAAATCAGGCCGGGCCCTGGAGGAGATACTGGAACGGATCAACGAGGTCACCATGCAGATCAACCAGATCGCCACGGCCGCCGAGGAGCAGACCGCAACCACCGGCGAGGTAACCAATAATATCCAGCAAGTCACCGATATCGTTCAGCAGACGGCGCGCGGGGCGGAAGAGACCTCTACCGCTGCGGCCCAACTGGCAGGCAATGCTCAGGAGTTGCAAAACCTTGTCAGCCGCTTTCGGCTTTCATAAAAGAGGAGAAACCATGAGCAACCTCCCGGCAGTAAAAAGAGAATTGGCCCAGACATCCCACGAGATCATCCAGTTGGTCAGTTTTGAACTTGAAGGAGAGGAGTACGGCATCGACGTGCTTGCCGTGCGTGAGATCATCCGGATGCCCGCCATCACCAAGATGCCCAACGCTCCGGATTACATGGACGGAATCATCAACCTGCGCGGCACGGTGGTGCCTATCATATCGCTGCGCAGGCGCTTCGGTCTGATGGAGCGCGAACAAAATCTTAAGAGCCGTATCCTGGTGATGGAAATGGGCACCGGTCTGACCGGTTTTGTGGTTGATGCCGTCGCGGAGGTGATCCGCATATCGTCGGCGGAGATCCAGCCGCCCCCCTCCGCACTGCATGGCAACTCGGCGCAGGATTGCATCACCGGTGTGATCAATCATGCCGAGCGTCTGCTGATCGTGCTCGATCTCAACCTGTTGTTCAGTAACGATGAAATTTCTGCCTTTGAGGATCTGGGATAACCGGCATACAACGCAAATTCAGATCGGAGATAATTACCATGTTCGGAAATCTGAAAATCGGCACCAAGCTTACGGCCGGATTTGGCCTTGTCCTGGTTCTTCTGGTCGCGATCGGCATCTGCGGCTATTTTGGCGCGAAAACAATGCGGACAATAGCGGATGACGCAATCAATATCGACGGGAAGGTTATCGAGCATTCGGAACGGATCAGGATGAATATTCTCCAATTGCGCCGATTCGAGAAGGATCTCTTCCTTAATATCGCCTCTGCCGAGAAAGTGACAGAGTACCATGGAAAATGGGACAAGGCGCGGGAACAGCTCCTCGAACGAATAGCCGCAGTCACCAAACTATCCGACGCTCCCAGGGACAAGGAGGCCATGGAAAAGATCCGCTCCGCCTCCCACCTCTACGTGAGCGGTTTCAACAAGGTGGCGGATCAGGTGCGGGCCGGCACTGTCAGAACGCCTGAAGAGGGGAACCGGGCCATCGGCGAGTACAAGTCGAGTATTCACGATATGGAGAAGGTTTCCGGCGACTTCGCCGATACCGCCTCGAACAGGATGGCGCAGAACGAAAAGGAACTGGACGGCACGGTGCGAAAGCTCACCCTTGTCATGTCCGGCATCATGTTACTGGCCGTTGCTACCTGCCTGGCGCTGATCTGGCTCTTTACCCGCAGCATCGCCAGACCGATTGTCTCACTGGCCCATAACGCGCGACTGATTGCGGAGGGGGATTTAAGAATAGAGATCAGGGCGGATTCGCGTGACGAGGTCGGTCAACTTGCCGAGTCGTTCCAACTGATGGTCAACAGCCTTAAGGAGTTGATCAGCACCCTTGCCGATTCATCTTCGCAGGTCTCTGATTCGTCCGGCATCATGCTGGCAAGCGCGGATGACATGGCGCACGCGGCGGATAATGCCGCCGCGCAGACCATTACCGTGGCTGTCGCTACCGAAGAGATGTCGGCAACATCCGGCGATATCGCCCAAAACTGCCAGATGGCGGCGGAAAGCGCACGGCGGGCCAATGAAGCCGCAGAAAATGGCGCCACTGTTGTGGAAAATACGATCTCCGTCATGCAGAGGATAGCCGAACGTGTCCAGGCATCCGCAAAAACTGTAGAAGCACTCGGCACGCAGAGTGATCAGATCGGTTCCATCATCGGCACCATTGAGGATATTGCCGACCAGACAAATCTGCTGGCGCTTAATGCGGCAATCGAGGCGGCCAGGGCCGGAGAGCAGGGGCGCGGCTTCGCCGTGGTCGCCGATGAGGTCAGGGCACTGGCCGAGCGGACCACCAGGGCCACACGCGAGATCGGCGTGATGATAAAGTCGATCCAGAAGGATACAAAATCAGCTGTTGTCGCCATGGAAGAGGGGGTTGCCGAGGTCGAACAGGGAACGCTCGAGGCGTCGCGTTCAGGTGATGCCTTGCGAAATATCCGTGAGGAGATCAACAGCGTCAATCTTCAGGTCCAGCAGATGGCCACCGCAGCAGAGGAGCAGACCGCCACGACCTGCGAGATCAGCGGCAACATTCACCAGATCACCGAAGTCGTCAAAAAAACATCGGAGGATGCCCGGCAGTGCGTCTCGATCTCACAGCAGCTCTCCACTATTGCAACGGTGCTTAAACAGGTAGTCGGAAAGTTTTCATTTTCAGAATCGAATACTTTTTTTGCCTGGAACAGCAGCTACAGCGTCGGCTCTGCCACCATGGACCAGGAGCATAAACGGCTGGTGGAGTTCATCAACAATCTCTATGGCGCCATGCGGCAGGGGAAAGGCGGCGCGGTAATAGGTCCCATCCTTGACGGTCTTGTCGATTATACCGGGACGCATTTCACCCATGAAGAGCGGCTTATGAGGGAAACCGGATATGCCGCCTTCGAGGAGCACAAACGGGAACATGACAGCTTGACCGGACAGGTGTTGGAAATTCAGCGCAAATATCGCACCGGCGCCGTGTTGAGTCTGGAGGTAATGAGCTTTGTCAAGGATTGGCTGGTAAATCATATTCAGGGATCGGACAAACGGTACGGTCCGCATCTGATAAAAAAGGGAATCAAGTAAGAGCCGGCTCCGCTCTCTAATAATATTTCATAAATGGTACGTTAGGGGCATGCTGTTTTTTCGATTAAAATAGCCTGCCCCCTTTTCATTTCCTTGACCGTTCAAGCGCTTTGCTCTTTAATAACATAAGGAGTTAAGCGGTAATTGAACAGGGAACCTATGTCACCACCGATCAATGACATGACGGCATATATTGTCGAGTTGACAGCCATCGACAAAAGCTCACTCCCCTTTGATGGCGGCGAACGTTTCAATCGCCTGATCTTCGCCCGCAGCCCCTACCTGCTGCAACACGCCCAAAACCGGGTGGATTGGTATGAATGGGGTGAGGCGGCCTTCGCCAAAGCCTGCTCCGAAAATCTGCCGATACTTCTTTCAATCGGCTACGCCACCTGCCACTGGTGCCACGTCATGGCGCACGAGTCATTCGAGGACTTTGATGTGGCAGCCCTGCTGAATCGTCATTTCGTCTGCATCAAGGTAGACCGTGAGGAGCGCCCGGACATCGACGACTTTTACATGACCGTCTCACAGCTCTTGACCGGCAGCGGCGGCTGGCCGCTGAACATCTTCATGGCCCCTGACAAACGCCCTTTCATGGCTGTCACTTACCTCCCCAAACGGAAAAGGGACGGCATGAGCGGCCTTATGGAACTGCTGGCCAACATCGCAGCCATCTGGAAACAAAAACCGGATATGATTGAGAAAAACTGCCGCGAGATCATGGCAGAACTCAACACTCTCAAAAAAAACAGCTTTGCCGTTAATAATCCTGACATCTCGTCAATTTCAGAAAGAGCCATGCATCAGTTGTCGAAGTTATATGATCCGATAAACGGTGGTTTCGGCAGCTCCCCAAAGTTTCCGATGCCGATTTATCTGCACTGGCTGATTCTTAAAGGGGATGAAGACAACGGAGAGCCTCTTGAAATGGCGCTCCACACCCTGCGTAAAATGAGAGGCGGCGGCATATGGGATCAACTTGGCGGCGGAGTCCACCGCTATTCCGTTGATCCGGAATGGCTGGCTCCGCACTTCGAAAAGATGCTCTACGATCAGGCCATGCTGGCGCTGGTCCTGCTGGAAGCTTTCCAGGCAACCGCCGACCCGTTCTTCAGCGGAATGGCGGACGAAATATTCACCTTTGCCCACCGGGAGCTGCTTTCAACGGATGGGGCGTTCTGCTCGGCGCTGGATGCCGATTCGGAAGGTGTCGAGGGAAAATTCTACGTCTGGGACAAATCGGAGATAGCGGAGTGTCTCGGAGCCGGAAGCGAACTGTTCTGCCGCTATTTTGATCTGTCCGAAGATGGAAATTTCGAAGGATCCAACATACTTAACACTCCGGTGGCGTTTGGCGACTTCTGCCTGCGATCGGGATTGAATCCAGGCGAGACCCGTCAGCTGCTGGATCGCGCCCGCTCTACTCTGTTTGATCTGAGGGAAAGCCGGATCAGGCCTCTTAGAGACGATAAAATAATCACCTCCTGGAACGGCTTGATGATAGCGGCATTGGCCAGAGCAGGCATTGTCTGCGAAAAACCTGATTATCTGGAGCGGGCTGCCCGGGTTGCAACGTTTCTCCTCACGTCCCTGCGACGGAAAGATGGCCGTCTTCTGCGCAGCTATCTGAACATACCCTCGGAAATTCCTGCCTTTCTGGAAGACTATGCTTTTTTGACGTTCGGACTTCTGGAACTGTACGAAGCCACACTGGATACAAAATGGCTGGACAACTGCAGCATGCTTGTGGAAAATATGTTGCAGCTGTTTCGAGACCCGCTCACTGGAGAATTCATTCTGACCGGACTAGATGCCGAACAGATGCCGGCTCGCGTTTCAAGCGACCATGATGGTGTCACCCCATCTGCCTTTTCCGTAACGGCAGAGATTCTTCTCCGGATGGCATGGATCTGCGAAAGACCGGAATTGGCGGAATATGCGCGATCAGCGGTGACAGGAGTTCAGCAGGAGCTCGAACGGAATCCGCTGAATCATCTCGGCTCCCTGCAGATCCTGGCGATGCTGGAGAGTGAGCCGGTTATCGCCACCTGTTCAGGGGGTACGGAGTCGCCGGAACTGGCCGGCTTTTTGCGGGTACTCAAGCGGCACACTATTCCAAACCTTGCAATCCGGCGCGAATTTTCCCAAGAGCAGGCAACTGTGTCAATCTGCGCCAATATGACGTGCCATCCAGCGGTTACTACCCCTGAACAACTTGCCTCCCTCCTGTTCAGGGAGGGTTTATGCCCGGAAAAGAGCAGAAATTCATGTTTGGATTGATACGGCTGGCCGTTCTGACCGCCATGTTTCTATACCCCCTTTCATCAGCCGCCTTGGCGGTTGAATGGAAGGGGATGACCAGCACGTCACGATATCAGGTCGCATTGGATGAAGAGTCGGTCCGCCTGACGGAGCGGGGACGGCTGGCTGTATGGCTCCGTTTTATTCCTCTGGATGATACGCAGCGAAAAGCCGCTGCAGCGGAATACGGAGAAAAGGGGTATCGCTCGCACCTTGAATATTACGAAATTGATTGCAGCGAACAGAGCTTCTTACTCGGCCTGATAGAGATTTTTGGGAAATCGAAAACGATGCTGAAACGTATTAAAGCGGGGGGGGAAACGGACGCAATCGTCCCGGGCTCGGTTCTTGACAGGACGGCAGAGCGAATATGCCCGGTTCCTGATGATGAAACCGTTGCGGAAGAGAAGGAGATACCCCCCCTCCCCCATGGCGCAGAAAATGACCATGTCACAGAAGAGCAGCCAAATGTTGAAACGGAGCAGAAGATCGGAGATCTTCTAAAGAGAACCGTGGCGGAACCATCAAACTATCAGGCGTGGACTCTGCTCGGAAACGCCTACTTCGATGCCGATCTCCCGGTAGAAGCGATAGCAGCCTACAATCGGGCGCTGGCGCTACGGCCGGACGATACCAACATACTGAACGACCAGGGGGCGATGTTTCGTCAGAAAGGAGAATTTGCCAATGCACTGGCGAATTTTGAACGGGCCGTCAAGATAGACCCATATAATCTTGAAAGCCTTTATAACAGCGGCTATGTATATGCGTTTGACCTGAACAACATCACCAAGGCGCTTCAAATCTGGATGCGCTACCTGGAACTGGACAAGAGCAGCGAAATGGCCCGCCAGGTACAGAGTTTCGTGGAGCGCTACCGGAAGGAAAAGAACTGATTACCATGCAGGTCCGAACAGGACTCAACTTTTGCGGGATTCTATTTTTACTTTTTCAAGAAGTTCAACAATCTCTGAAGATATCTGTTCAACCTCTTCCAGTTTTCTCTCTGCCTGTTCAATTTCGCCCCGGTTTCTCAAGTCGACAACTTCCTTTGCAATACGGTGAATTCTCTCGTGCGGATCATCTATTGCCTTAAAACTGTATGAATCTGCACACAACTTGCTTCCATCGCTAAAATACCATTTTCCGAATCGGCAGCTGTGATGGTCCGGCAATGCGGAAGACGCAATTTCTTCTTTTCCGTCCACGCAACGTTCAATTCTGTTAACGAACTGCACATGGTCGGATTTTGCGATGTCGAGTATCAGATATGGACCTATTTCACTTTTGAATACCGATGTGGCCTTTTTCAGATCATCAGACAGGGATTGCAGTGAACGTATTTTTTCATTTATAGTAACAGCTGAGCGATCAAAACGAGCCACTGAATCAGAAATGTTAGATATGTTTGAAACAATTTCTGTTGTAGTTGCAGTTTGTTCTTCAGCAGCTGTCGCTATCTGGCTCACCTGCAAGGTTACTTCTCCTATTTGATTGATAATATTAGTGAGCGATTCGCCGGAATCGTTCGCTTCCAAGACACCCGCCTCAACTTCCGAAGCACTTCTCCTCATGGCCTTAACGGCCAGGTCCGTTTCGCTCTGAATGGATTTTGTCATATCGGCTATCTCACGAGTCGCGCGGGAAGTACGCTCGGCAAGCGCCCTGACTTCGTCGGCTACAACTGCAAAACCACGTCCCTGTTCACCGGCCCTCGCAGCTTCTATAGCTGCGTTTAGCGCAAGAAGATTGGTCTGATCGGCAATATCCTGAATTGTGTCGGCAATTTCACCTATCTTTTCTGAACTTTGACCTAGTTTCTCAATCACGCCTGATGAATTTTCAATCTCATTTTTTATTGAATTCATCCGGTTTATTGTCTTTTGGACCACCGTATGACCGTCCGTCGCCAAACCGTTAGCCCTGCCTGAATCATTTGCCGCCATGCTGCAGTTTTTGGATATGTCGTTGGAAGTCGCCGCCATCTCTTCGCTTGCGGTTGCCACCATTGAAGAGTCGGACGCAATTTTGTGAGCGCCTCTTGCAATTTTTTGAGCCTCTATGGTGAGTTGTCCCGAAAATGTACCGACCAGAGTCGATTGCTCAACTATTTGAGAAACCATTTGATCGAGCCGCTCCCAGGCGCGATTGAATATCAAGGCCATTTCCGAGAATTCATCTTTACCCTGCATCTTGATGCGCATGGTAAGATCTCCCTCGCCATCGGCCATTTCTTTGAGTGATGATATGAAATTAAACAGTTTATTGCGCAAATCGATAGAAAACAGTAAGAGGGATACCATGCAGAATGCTGCAGTTATTATGAACAGAACAAGGCATGCGTTGAAAGTGCTTTTCCTCACTTCATCGATTTTTTCAGAGCTGCCGTTGAAATCCTTGATTACATTCTCTCTTATCTTAAGAATAGTCAGTTTAAATTCTCTCCACGCCTGAGTCTCTTCCTTATTGATAATTTCTGCGGCTTCACCCTGTTTTCCGGCTTTCGCAAGGTTGATTATATTTTTTTTCAGTGCCAGCGCCTTGTCCCAGTTTGGCCGGGCCGCTTCAAGCTCCTTGAATATTGGTTCATTTTTACCTAGTTCGATTGCCCTCCTGTATGAGTTGTCGAAATCCTTCAACGCTTTCTCGAAATTCTTCGGAGCAATTTCATCGGCAGGATTGAGAACAATGTTACGAGTAGCCTGCTCCGTTTGCAGTCCATACCCATATATCTCTGACAGGCTCAAGGCAAGAGCGACCCGCACGTTTTTGAAATCGTTGAAAATCGCGGATTCTCTCTTCATCCCCAGATAATAGATAATTAAGGAGGCAAGCATCAATGATACAATCGAAAACGTGACAAGAGCCAACTTCGTCTTAAGTCGAAGATTATTCATAATCATAATTTTCAACCTCCTTTTTAAATATTAAGTTTTATACTGTATACATCAACGGTTTTGAAGTTTCAAGCGCTGATTTTAGAGATAATTTAATTAGATATGGCATATTTCAGATACATTCGCTTTGATCGGAGCCCTGCCGGTTGCGGCGGCTCCTGACACTTTTGACTGATGCCGGAGCCTACTCTCCCCCAAATCCGTGAGCCCTAAAAACGTTATGTAATTGCGTATAGAGCGTAACCGTGATACAAATCCGATATAATTCATAGTACAATCCCAAAATATCTAATGGCGTAAATGCTTATGTTGCTCAATTTTATATTAAGTGGAAATATTAATAATCGGTTATATTGTTTAGGACTTTGAAGTTGAATATTTTACGCGCCCGTAGTTCAGCTGGATAGAGCACCAGGCTTCGAACCTGGGTGTCGGGAGTTCGAATCTCTCCGGGCGCGCCAATCGCTATTGAATCTGAGTACTTCGGGGTACTCAGATTCTTGTTTTCAACCGTAAATTTAACCGCTCCTGCCAACTAACGATAGCTTCCCCGAACTTTAACCTGGTTCCCATTTTCTATTTCAGTATTCTTTTTTTCTATTCCAAAACAAATTCATCAAAATAATTCAAAATAACAATAGCAAGTTAAATCAGATAGTTATGCATTGTGCAAAGAAACTTTACAGTTGTGTAACATGCTGAAATAGTTGTTTATTTTATGCAGGTGTAAAGTAACTTTACACTTTATTAAAGCCTAACCTGCTGATATTTGGCTTGATTATTGTTGTCTGATGAGTTACGGAGTTGGAAGGTAATGTAGATAAAGCGGCAAGAATTGAGTGAGACAGCAAGGAATCAAATAAGCAGCCTCTATTATTGCCCCTCAAATCACCAAATGCAAAGCCTGACCCGGCTGGGGTCTTTGACCCGGCTGGGGTCTTCTATGCATATGCGAGGAGAAATTGAGACCAGATGGAACGGTGGATTCCGCCGCAAGATTAGTCATTGATCTGGAACACAGGAAATTATCTTGGTGAACAAACCTCTATTCAGCCATCAAAAGTGGCTGTACTTGTTGCACCCTCTGTACCATCGCTTTTTGAGCAGTCTTGAGGTCATAGCTGGTTTGCAAGCTCATCCAGTAGGTAGGTGTCTGACCGAATACTTTGCCGAAAAGAACAGCCAGCTCTGCCGTAACAGGCCGTGAGCCTTTGATAACATGAGATATTCGCATAGGTGAAACGCCAATTGCATGGGCAAAGGCTTTCTGTGACAAGCCAAGTTCATCAAGTATTTCTTTCAGGAATATTCCTGGATGAATGGGGGGAAGCCCGTTTTTAATAGCCATAAAGTTTCTCCTAATGGTAATCGGTAATTTCGACGTCAGTTGCTTCACCGTTGGCAAACCGAAAGCATATTCGCCACTGGTCATTAATCCTGATACTCCACTGTCCCGCTCTATCACCGGAAAGAGTTTCCAGTCGGTTTGACGGAGGTATCAGCAAATCAGTTACCTCGCATACACTGTCTAGTTGCGTCAAGCGCATGATCGAACGAGTGATGATTTCTGGAGGAAGTTTTTTGGACTTCCCCGCCGTAAAGAGTTTTTCCGTTTCTTTGTTCGCGAATGACGAAATCATGGACATAATATAAACAATTTGTTTACACAGGTCAATCCCTAAAGAAAAAGAGTGTGATGAAAACCTAACTTCCAACTTGCGGCGCGACCCGACCTCCCGAGAAACCGGTCGGACGGGTCAGCCTTATGAACGTTAGGCCGTGACCGAATCTATTCACACCCATAAGGAGATTTCCCGAAATGGACATTCCACGGATCTTCAACATCACCGAAAGTGCTCACCGCATCCATAACCCGTTCACACCCGAAAAGCTCGCCACTCTCGGCGCGGCGCT
>JAQTRC010000065.1 GCA_028712665.1 Desulfuromonadaceae bacterium | reverse complement strand
CGGCGTTACCGAACTAACTGTCGGGGGTGTTGTGTCGGTGAGCAGCGTTGTAAAACTGAATACATAATTGGCCGCCATATTCTGTCCGGTTGCATTTTGTATCCCGGTGGTCAGCGTTACCGTATAGGACGTATTGAATGCCAGAGTTGCCGATGGAGTAAAGGTCGCTGTCTTGGTCGCATCTACATACGCGATGCTCCCGGTGACACCACCGCTCACTGTAAAATTTGCCGGATCTGTGACTGTAGCGCTTGTAAGCGGATCACTGAAGATGACATCAATGGTTGTTGTACGCGCCACGCCGGTTGCATTGGCAGCCGGGAGAGTCGAGACAACCGTGGGCGCAAGCACCGCCGCAACGGTGGTGAAGTAATACTCCACGTACCTATGACCATCATTGCCACCACCATTAATTTCGTCACCATTGGACTTCTTAATACGACTGCCTGAAGGTGATAAGACAATATAATATTGAGTATTATTTGCCAGAGTTCCGGCGGGGTACGTCAGTGTTGCGGTTCTGGAAGAGGTCGTGTAGGTAACAGTGCCGCCGGATATCTTGTTGTAAGAGGTATCGCCGAGATAGAAACTGTGGTCGGTTATGGTGCTGGAACTCATGGAAGTATTGAAGACGACCGTAACAGTCGGACCGGTCGATATACCGACTGCTCCGAGCGCCGGTGTTATGGAAGTAATTTCAGCGGGCAGCGCAGCCAATGCCTGTCCGGCCGTTGTTACTATGATTAATGCAACAAAAGTAATTATGCGCCACATAGATAACCCCCTTATGCAATGCTCGAAAAAAACATGTTCATCGCGGCCCGCTGTCAACAATAATCCTGACACAAGGTCCACTTGTCGGGCAATCGATCCTCACCTTGGAATTTGGCCGTATCCGCTCACAGGAAACCTGTATTCCGTTCAGATAGCAGAGTGTGTTTTTGCCGTACTCCAAATTCTTTTCGCTCCCACCTTCTATAAGGAGTATTTTATCGTCCTTTATGGAACGAATCATCCCCGAATGGGTGTTGAAACCGGCAAAAGCGGTTGCGGCCAGAAAAACAATGATGCCTGCCAGTACCGTGATGCGCATGAACTACCTCCTCAACCTTTTTTGCCGGTTCATAAGATAAATTTTCTAGAAGACCGCAAAAACCGGGACTGATCTATTTTCAAGCGCCATCCATCTACACAAAACAGGATCAGATGACACCCTGCCAGATGTACTTAAAACAAACTTACAGGCCGTTTTTCAGCGGTTCTCTATCCGTTATACCCATCATGGTATCCTTCTACAGCAAATTTAGTACCATAGCCAGGCAGCGCATATATGAATTGATATAATTACTGTTTTTGCAGATCCGAATGATAGCTATGCAATTTATTCATAACAATGCAGGAACAGAGAGGCCCCTTGCTATGAAAATTTTGCATAGCAAGGGGCCTGATAGTGGATCGACATCTCCTTTGAAAATATAAAATTATTACTATTCAAGCATCTTCTTTATCGCCTCGGCATTATCCATACCAACCTGAATCCTGCCATCCGGCATAATAATTGTCGGGGTACCGGAGATGCCGTTCGCGTTGGCAAACTTGATGATCTCATCAATGGCCTTTTTACTGCTCTCTTTGGTCGGTTTGGGAACATCCTTGCCTTCAAAAGCCTTGTCCATCATATCAAGACTCTTTGTTTCAAAGAGTGTTCTGGTCTTGTCATAGGATGCCGGGTGCATCGGCAAAGGGTAAAGCATAATGTATATGGCGAGATCCGGCACAATCTTTGCCAGCTTTTTCAACTCTGTGTGCCCTTTGCGGCAATATGGGCAATCCGGATCGGTGAAAACATAGAGTTTTTTGGAACCTTTGGGATTGCCCATCATGACCGCATTTGCTACCGGAATTGTTTTAACATCCAGAGAAGTCTGCGGCTTGGGCTGCTGGAAAGTCTGCTGGTGCGCGGAAACCGGCTGCAGCTTCTCGATGTCGACCACCATCCCCTGAATCAGGTGTGTCTTGCCGTAATCCATCAAGATGATCCCTTTTTGACCTTCCCTTTCAACCAGCAATTCAAAGAGTCCCCTGGCAGGCGACTGTTTGACCGAGGTAACAATCCCGCCGGTTTTTTTTAGAAGTTCCGTAGCCTCTGATTCGGTCAGCGAGTGGCAGGTTGAACACACCCCTCCACACCCCTCTTTGGCCATCGCATATGAGGGTGATGCAATGATTAGAGAAACGGCAACCGCGGTGAAAAGTTCTTTAAACATGGTATTTCCTTTCAGGTTTTGGGTAGATTCAATGTCTGCGGTGAAAGCGAGCCTGCAATCTCCTCTACTCTATTCCAAATTCCTTTAGTTTGTAAAGCAGTGATCGATGGCTGATTTCAAGTATTCTTGCCGCCTGGGTACGGTTGCCGCAGGTCTTGAACAGAGCTTTTCTGATCAGCTCACGTTCAATAGCGTTTTCCGCTTTCTTGATGGAGAGATCTTCGTCTTGATCCAGAGCTGTTTCGATAGTGGTTTCCGAGCGTACGGAAGGGGGGAGACTCCTGTTCGTAATTCTCCCCCCTTCGCAGAGTATGGCGGCCCGCTCTATCGCGTTCTGCAGTTCGCGGATGTTACCCGGCCAGTTATACGCCATCAGGCTGCGCATGGCATCCGGTTCAATACTCAATTTTTCCATTTCCCTGCCGTCAACCGCACTGTTCATAAAATGCTCCGCCAATAGCGGGATGTCCTCGATCCGGTCGCGCAAGGGCGGCAACTGAAGACAGAACACGTTCAGACGGAAGAAGAGATCTTCGCGAAAAACTCCCGCATGCACATCAGCTTCAAGGTCGCGGGATGTAGCCGAGACAACCCGCACATTCACCTTTTTCGATACTGCGGCTCCTACACTCCTGAACTCTTCCTCCTGCAAAACTCTCAAGAGCTTGACCTGCAGTGCAAGCGGCATCTCACCGATCTCGTCCAGAAGGAGGGTGCCGCCGTCAGCCATTTCAAAGAGGCCGGCCCTATCAGAGGCCGCATCGGTAAAAGCACCACGGACATGACCGAACAGCTCACTCTCCAGCAGATTTTCCGGTATGGCTCCGCAATTGACCGCTACGAATGGTTTGGAGGCGCGCCTGCCGTTCTGATGGATGGCGCGGGCCACCAACTCCTTTCCGGTACCTGATTCGCCCAGGATCAGCACGGTAGTTTTCAGGTCCGCTACCTTCCGGATCTGACTGAAAATCTCCTCCATACCTCTATTGCGACTGATGATGCCGCTGTATTCAAAGCGACCGGCCACCTCACCTTTCAGCCGGCTGTTCTCCTCTTTCAGCCGTTCCCGCTCCTCGGCTTTTTTTAGCACCATTATGATTTCATCTTTTTTGAACGGTTTGGAGATGAAGTCGTAAGCGCCAATCTTCATGCATTCCACCGCGGTTTCGACAGTTCCGTAGGCCGACATCATGATGACCGGCGCGCCGACATTCTGCTCCAGAGCCTCCGCAAGGAACGTCTTGCCATCCATTTCCGGCATGCGAATATCGCAGAGGATGAAGTCGTAGGCCTTTTCTTTCAGGCGCTTCAGCCCCTCCCCGCCGTTAGCGGCAGAGTCGGCCACAAACCCCTGGCGGGTGAGCATGACCGACAGCATATGCCGCAGGTTTTCTTCATCATCGATTATCAGGATATGCTTTTTATTGCTCATAGACTTCTTCCTTATTTCTACTTTGTCTCATTCCCGTCACCCCCGCCCTAACCCTCCCCTTTAGGCCCCAGAGGTCCGCAAGGGAGGAGAGGAATTATAACAAGGAGGATTGAGCCACGGGGAGGCAGACGCTGAAGCGGCTGCCGGCTCCCGGCGTGCTCGTGACGGTAATTCGGCCGCCGAACCCTTCGATGATGCGGGCCGAAATTGCCAATCCCAGGCCGGTTCCCTTTCCGGGGGGTTTGGTGGTAAAAAACGGATCGAAGATATGCTTTAAATGTTCGTCGGCAATACCCGAACCATTGTCCAGTATGTCGATCCACACCTCTCCATCCTGGAACCGGGCGCTGACAGTCAAGAGACCATCTTCGTCAGGCAGGGCATCCCGACTGTTGAGCAGCAGATTGACCAACACCTGCTCAAGCTGATGAGGGTCAGCCATTACCTCTGGAAAACCTTCATCAATCTCCGTGGAAACATTTATATGTTTTAAAACCCCCTGCTGGGTCAAGAGATCCAGCGATGCGGTCACCACCTGCCTGATATTTGTGGATACTTCACTTGAACCAGGGGGGCGGGCGTAGTCAAGCAAGCCCCGCACTATGCGGTCGATGCGGGCGCAATCATCCGATATTCTCCTGGTGTAGTCCTGTATGGCCGTGTTATCTGGCAGCTCTGCCGACACCAGATCGGTATACCCCATGATCGATGCCAGAGGGGTCCCGATCTCATGTGCCATGCCGGCCGCAAGGAGCCCGATTGATGCCATTTTCTCCGTACGGATCGCCTCTTCACGGGCCTGATGAAGATGGCTGTTGGCCTGTTCCAGTGCTGTCAGATGTTCAAAAACCTGGCGGTCCTTGTTCAGGAGTGCGGCCGACATCTCGTTGAAAGAATCCGCAAGACTGGCAAGCTCTGCGCTACCGGAAACCCGGAGCCGCTGGCCATAATTTCCGCCGGTGATCTTTTCGGTGGCCGCCAGCAAGCGATTAATCGGATTGACTACAATCCGGGCAAGCATGAAAGAACCGAGGCCGAGCAGCAGCACAAAATCAAGTACAAAATAAGCGATCAACATCTGGCGGGAACGGTTCAGCCGGGCCTTTTCCGGTGCAAGAGACATCAACAGACCGGCTCGACCGACAGGCACTCCATTTCGTGATATGGATATGACATTGGAAATGCCGCTCCCATCTGGCCGGATAAAAATCCCTTCAGCCATCGTCGCCTGGCCGCTGAAAGGGAGATAGACATCGATCCCCTCCCGGCCGGCAGTGAAGATAGGCTTGTCGTTTATGTCCAGCAGGGTCAGACGGGTAAAGGCCGCATCATTGGAGAGCTTCTGAACATAGATAGAAGCGGAAGAATCAAAGGGGATGAGCCCTTCCGGGTAGGCTGGGATTGTTTCGGGAAGCTGGCTGACAAAAGCAGCCAGAAGGGTTCTGGCATGTTCCCCCTTCTGGGCATACAGGTCGTTTGTTGCGGTTTTGAACGCCAGAAGGCTAAACAGAAGCCAGGTCAAAAGCAGCAGGAAACCCAGAAAGGCCATGATTGAAACGGTCAGACCGGGTCGATACGGAGACATATCGCTATCCTTTATGGAAACCGCCAAAATTGAGATACCACCTTATGAGCGGTTGACCGTAGAAGATATAGAGCAGCGCACCAAAGGCAAGATATGGGCCGAACGGTATCGCCAGCTTTGAGTCCTTTTTTTGCAGCATCATGATCGAAACGCCAACAAGCGAACCGGTCAGGGAACCGGCGAAAATGATAAAAGGCACAGCTTTCCAGCCAAGAAAAGCACCCATCATGGCCAGAAGCTTTATGTCTCCTCCCCCCATCCCCTCCTTGCCGGTCAGCTTCTGATATCCATAGGCCACCAGCAAAAGAGTACCACCCCCCAGAATGATACCGAGCAGAGAATTGAGCCATCCGGGATCTTTTAAAAAGAATGAAAGCGCAAAGCCGATCGCGATACCGGAGAGAGAAATTTCATCCGGGATAATCTGGTGCTCTATATCTATGAAGGTGATAACCACCAGTGCCGAGCAGAAGAGAAAAAGCACAGCAAAAGTCATGGTCGGTCCGAAGCGGAGAAACAGAAACAATGCCAGAATCCCGTTTATAACTTCAACCAGCGGATACTGAATTGAAATATGGGCGCCACAAGCACGGCATTTCCCGTGCAGCAGCAGATAACTGAACAGAGGGATATTGTCGTACCACTTGATCTGACAGGAGCATTCAGGACATCGCGATGGCGGCGATACAATCGATT
The DNA here is from genome assembly GCA_028712665.1 of Desulfuromonadaceae bacterium. Lineage (GTDB taxonomy): Bacteria > Desulfobacterota > Desulfuromonadia > Geobacterales > Pseudopelobacteraceae > JACRCG01. The sequence continues at coordinate 11,332 of JAQTRC010000065.1, read as the reverse complement.
CATCATGCGGCATGCGGCAGATGCAGACGTTCAGAAACGAACCGACCACCATTCCTAAAACAAGAGAAAAGAATGCGTAGATTGAGGAGTAAGCCATCAATCGAAACTTTCGGCTATATCAAGGGTTATCTCGCGTTTCAGGAACATCTCCACCTCAGCGGCGGTTGCAAAGGCAAAACAGCCATCAGCTATCCGGGTGGCCCGTTCTCTGGTGATGCGCCGCAGAATCCGTTTGACTCGCGGCAGAGAGGCCGCACTCATCGAAAGTTCATCATACCCAAGACCGAGCAGTAGCGGCAGATAAAGCGGATCCCCAGCCATTTCGCCGCATAGGCAGGCATCGATCCCGGCAGCATGTGCATGCAGCACTATCTGGCGCAGCGATCGCAGAACCGCAGGGTGCAGCGGTTGGTACATATGCGCCAACTGCTCGTTGGAACGATCTATGGCCAGTGAATACTGTATCAGATCGTTGGTGCCGACACTGAAAAAATCGACCTCGCGCGACAGCAGATCACCCAGAATTACCGCCGATGGAATCTCGACCATCACACCGATCTGTATAGCTGAATCGAATGGAGTTCCTTCAACTGTCAACTCTTGTTTCGCTTGATCTAGCAGACCCTTAACCTGAAGCAGATCATCCATACCTGAAATCATCGGAAACATTATCTTGACAGGCCCAATTGAGCTAATACGGAGTATCGCCCGCAGCTGTTTCTTGAATTCGAGCGGCATATTAAGAGAGAGCCGCACGGCCCGCATCCCAAGAGCCGGGTTTTGTTCGCAGCAGTGCAGCATCCCTTCCAGCAGCTTGTCTCCCCCTGCATCCAGAGTCCTTATGGTTAACGGATGCGGCGCAATTGCCGACTGCATGGCACGATAGCTGTTGTACTGTTCCTCTTCGTCCGGCATGGCAGAGCGGTTCATGAAGAGCATCTCGGTTCGATACAGACCGACCCCGGAGCCGCCATGCTTAAGAACCGAAGCCCCCTCTTCAGGGAGTTCAACGTTCCCCTTGAGCAGCATGGGATGTCCATCAAGCGTTTCAGCAGGAAGGCCGGCGTTTTTCAGCAGTTCGAATTCTACATATTCGTAATGCTGTTTACGCTTCAGATGATCCTGAAAAGTCTGAACGTCCGGACTGATAATCACATGGCCGCTCAGGCCATCCACAATTACCGGAAGACCATCAAATTGCGGGTCGGCGATCCCTTCCACTCCAGCCACGGCGGGCATTTCAAATGCCCGTGCCAGAATGGAGGTATGTGAAGTTCGTCCGCCGATCTCGCTGGTGATGCCGATGACATTTGTACGGTCAAACTGGAGGATATCAGCAGGAGTGATATCATGGGCTGCAACAATTGTCTGTCCGGCATTGTGCGGCATCTCGGCATGGATTTCACCAACCATGGAACGCAGAATCCTCTCGATGACAGTTTCTACATCACTAACCCGTTCCCGCAGATAGGGGTCATCAATGTTGGAAAACAGATCCTGGTAACGATTCAGGGTACGCCGCAGGGCGCCTTCCGCATTGATCAGCCCTGTTTCAATTATCGCAACGGTTTCTGAGACAAGACGTTCGTCGGCCAGTATCAGCAGATGGGTTTCGATAAAAAAAAGATGATCTTCTCCAGTAGATGCCGCCAAGCGGGATTTAAGCGACTCCAGATCATCCCGGGTGGCAATAATGGCGGCATGGAGCCGGGATATCTCGAAAGGAACCGCTTCGGGGGGAACAGTGTACTCGCTGACCGTCGCCCTGCGGCGGTCTATGACACACAACCTGCCTACAGCAATCCCGGGCGACGCCGCGATTCCTGTGAAGGTACGCATATTATTCCTCACCGAATCCGTTGGCAATTATATCTCCTACAGACTGCATTGCCTCAACTTCATCGCTCCCTTCAACGGTCAGGCGCACGGTAGTTCCCTTCGGGGCGGCCAGCATCATGATCCCCATAATACTTTTGCCGTTCACTTCAACTTCTTCCCTGGCAAGCCTGACTTCAGAACTGAAGCGGCTGGCAGTTTTGACAAGGAGCGCCGAGGCTCGTGCATGAAGCCCGAGCTTGTTTATGACAATAAATTCCTTCTGGAGCATTGATATTTTTTCCTCGCAACATATTTACTAAAGAGTCAGAAGCCAGAATTCCGGGTAATTACCTATTTCAAAAGATCACCGGCCACGACAATGCCTTCTCGACCGGATCGCTGCAGCTCCGAAGCAATTTCGGATACAGCCATTTGATCGCGCCTGGAGCAGAACTCCATCAGCATCGGCAGATTGACACCGGTGACGACCTCAACGAATCCATCCTTCAAAAAGGACATTGCCATGTTGGACGGAGTGCCACCGAAAAGGTCGGTCATGATTATGATGCCTCCTGACTGATCAGAACCAACGGCAGCCACAACACGCGCCATGATGTCGTCGGCGCCATCGCCGGGGGCTACTTCCACCACTGAACAGTTTTCTATCGGGCCGACAATCATCTCGGCAGATGCCTTCAGGGCGGTTGCCAGGCCCGCATGCGCCACAAGAACAAGTCCAATCATTGATTTCTCTTTTCTATATCCCTGTGGAATATTCTAACTTCCGGCCATAAGGTCCGTAGGTGTAATCCGGTTGCCTCGGCAATTGCGACAGAACGATGCCGTCCTCCGGTGCAGCCTATCGAAATTGTCAGATATGCCTTGCCTTCCTTTCTGTGCGCCGGCAGAATCATATCAAGCAGATGGAAAAAATTATCCAGAAATTGTGAGGTAACCGGGTTGGCAAGGACATATTCACGCACGGCATCATCAAGCCCGGAACCTGATTTTAGCTCATCGACAAAAAATGGATTCGGAAGAAAACGTACATCCATGACAATACTCGATTCAAGCGGTATTCCGTTACGAAATCCGAAAGACTGCACCTCGACCACCAGTGGATTTCCGCTCTCTTCCCCTCCAACTATATGAAGAATGAAATCCCTCAGTTGATGGACATTGAACTCGGATGTATCAATGACTCTGGTTGCCATTTGTCTCAAACCCTTGAGTTGCTCCCTTTCAATGCGGATACACTCGACCAGGGGGCGGTTTTCATCTGCAGGATGCCGGCGACGCGTTTCTGAAAAGCGCCGGACGAGAATGTCATCGGTGGCGTCGAAAAAAAGAACCTCTGTACTATGGCCGGCTTTGGCTATTTTTTGAAAAGCATTCTCGTACCCCTTTAAAAATTCCCTGCCTCGGATATCCGCCACAAGGACGATTCCCTTGAATGATTCCAGGGATTTGCCGATCAGATCGACAAAACGTTTGAACAGCCTCACCGGCAGATTGTCTATACAGTAATAACCTTCATCCTCAAGCGCCCTGACTGCTGTGGATTTGCCTGAACCGGACATCCCGGTTATGACAATGACCTTCATTGCTATTCCACCTCATCGCCAAGTGATCGTACTTCCAGGCGAGCCAGCAAACGCTCCTGAAAATCCCGGGCCGAATGGTATCCCATCCCCTTGAGAAGGAAGTTACGGGCCGCCACCTCTATGATCGATCCCAGGTTGCGCCCCGGCCGGACCGGAATAGAGATATGAGGTATATCAACCCCAAGGATGGTAGTGGTCTTGTCGTCTACGCCGAGGCGATCATATTCATGGTCCGAATCCCACTCCACAAGCTCCAGCATCATATCGATAATTTTCTTGTCTCTGATGGATGAGACACCATATAGATCTTTAATGTTTATGATTCCAAGACCGCGAATCTCCATCAGGTGCAAGATGGCCTCTTCAGACTGCCCAACCAGCGCAGCCGGCATCTTCTTCTTGATGTAGACCATGTCATCTGCAACCAGCCGATGCCCACGAATAACAAGATCCAGGGCGCACTCGCTCTTCCCGATGCCGCTCTTGCCGGTTAAGAGGATGCCGACACCAAGAACATCCACCAGCACGGCATGGAGATGTGTGGTCGGCAAGAGTCGTTCTTCAAGAAATTTGGTTATCAGGGAAATAAAAGTGGAAGATTGAAGATGAGTGCCAAGAACCGGGATGTTGGCTTTCCTTACCGTTTCAAGGAGAACCGGTGGTGGTCTTAGTCCCTTTGTGATGATAAAGCAGGAAACCGGGAAACGGCATAAAGACTCAATCGTTTCCTTTACAATGCCGGGATCAATCTGTTCCAGATAGGAAATTTCGGTGTTGCCGAGCACCTGAATCCGGTCAGGATGCAGGTGCTCGGTGTATCCGGCCAACGCCAGACCCGGCTTCTGGATGCGTGAACTCGAAACTCGATTGGAGAGTCCCTGCTCACCGCCTATCAGGGTCAACCCGAGGCCATATTCCGTATCTTCAAGGATTTCCTTTATTGAAAGAGTGATACCGTCCATGGATTCTCCAGCGTTATAATTACCCTAATGAACAGTATAATCAGTCGTGTTGCTGCTCGATAAGGCCAAAGTTACCATCTTTGCGGCGATAAAGGACTTTTATCTCGCTGCTTACAGAGTCTGTAAAAACCAGAAAGTCCTTGTGCAGAAGGTCCATCTGCATTACCGCCTCTTCTACCGACATAGGCTTGGCCGTTTCTATTTTGGTTCTGATTACCACAGGCTCGGCGCTGTCCTTAATACTATCGGCTTCGAAAATTTTCTTTGAGAGTTGGCGGCCATGTTCATCGCCATTCGGTTTGTGCGCCTTGATCTTTTCCTTGTAGCGTTTTAGCTGACGCTCAATCTTGTCGACAACTGCATCGATAGCGGCATACATGTCGTTGGTCGCCTCCGAGGCCTTGGTGCTTACCCCCTTGGCGGTAATTACTATCTCGACGATATGACGGATTTTCTTTTCTACGGTAAAATATACCTGCCCATTTATTGGTTCGTCGATATACTTCGCTATCCTTTCGAGTTTTTCTTCTGCATACGATTTTAGAGCGTCGCTCTGCTCCATGTGCCTGAACGTGGTTGTTACCTGCATATAATCCTCCTGTTTGTTTTGTGCTGCAATTTGGACAACTGCCAGGGCAGTTCGTCAGAAATGTCGTTTACGTTCCGATGATGAGCCTAATTTTAGCATTTCGCGATACTTGGTTACAGTGCGTCTGGCTATATTGACAGTCTGTCCTGAAAGCAACTCTGCAATCTTCTGATCCGAAAGCGGTTTTTTTGGGTTCTCTTTTTCAATAATTTCCCTGATCCTGTTTTTAACGCTTTCCGAAGCGACAAAGTCCCCTTCGCTTGTCGAAAGCCCGCTGTTAAAGAAGTATTTCAGCTCCAGCAGCCCTTGCGGCGTCTGCATGTATTTGTTGGTGGTCACCCTGCTGATGGTAGATTCGTGCATTCCGATGTCTTCGGCTATTTCTCTCAAAACAAGGGGCCGGAGATACTCGATACCGCGGTCAAAATATTCGCGCTGGAAACGGATGATACTCTTGGCAACCTTGTAGATGGTTCGCTGACGTTGTTGGATGCTTTTGATCAGCCAGGCGGCAGACCTCATTTTGTCGTTTATATACTCCTCTGCGCGAGAATCTATCGATCCGTTGCCGCGGACATCACTGTAATGAGTACTGACCTTTAGATTGGGCAAACCCTCATCATTCAACATCACTACGTAATCATCACCGACCTTATGGACAAAAATATCGGGCGAAATATAGTGTACTTCCTCCGAGTTGAACGACGAACCGGGGCGAGGGTCAAAACCGGCTATTATCTTGGCGGCGATGAGAACCTGGCTAATATCAATACCCAACGAGCGGGCGATCACCTTGTAATTTCGTTTTTCAAGATCGGATAAATGGTTAAGCAGGATAGCTTCTACAGGTCCCCCTTTCATCCCGAGAAAACGAGCCTGAATCAGCAGGCATTCCCGCAGGTCGCGGGCAGCGACACCGGAGGGGTCGAATTCCTGAATGCACTCCAAAACATCAAGAACATCCTCCTCCGACGCGTTACTGGCGGCTGCTATTTCGGGCAGAGAAGCACGCAGATAGCCGGACTCGTCTACATTACCGATAATCACCTCTCCTACCCGCACATCCATTTCGGAATATTGCCCCATATGGAGCTGCCAGAGCAGATGGTCGATCAAGGTGCCTTTACGTGTCAGAAGATTTTCAAACGAAGGGCGTTCCTCATCGCTGTTGTACTGTTCGCCGGAACTATAATTATAGCCATCAAGGTAGCTGTCCCAATCCCTGAGGGTCTCAACACCGGTTTCCACTTCATGAAATTCGGTGGTTTCCTGTTCCGGTTCAAGTTCTTGCTCGGCCGTTTCCAGTGTATCCAGATCGCGTGATTCATCCAGTTCGTTATTCTCTTCCAGTAGCGGGTTCTCTTCCAACTCCTGACGCACCAGGTCCTGAAGCTCCAGCCTCGTCAACTGAAGCAGTTTGATAGCCTGCTGCAACTGCGGCGTCATCACCAGCTGCTGGGACATCTTCAGTTGTTGGCGCATCTCCATTGCCATCTAAGAAAAACCTCGACCTGTCTATAATCTGAATTCATCACCCAAATATATTTCACGGGCTTTTTTGCTGTTTGATATTTCATCAGGTGTGCCATGTTCCAGCACTTGACCGCCGCTAAGAATATAGGCGGTATCGCAGACACCCAGGGTCTCGCGGACATTGTGATCCGAAATCAACACACCGATATTCCTGTTTTTCAGTGACATAATCAGGTTCTGTAAATCTGCAACGGCTATCGGGTCGATGCCGGCGAACGGTTCATCAAGCAGAATAAACGATGGCCTTGTGATCAGCGCCCGCGCAATTTCAACTCTCCTGCGTTCTCCTCCGGAAAGGGCGTATCCTTTTGAAGCAGATATGCGGGTGATATTAAACTCCTCCAGCAGCTGTTCCAAACGGATACGTCTGTTGCCCCTGTCAGGCTCGACAGTCTCCAGGATTGCCATCAGATTGTCTGCCACCGAGAGCTTTCGAAAAACTGATGCTTCCTGGGGAAGATAACTGATACCACGCTTGGCCCGCTGATACATCGGAAGAGCGGTTATCTCTTCCTCACCAAGAAATACCTGACCGCCATCAGGCTGTTCGAGTCCGACTACCATATAGAAGGTTGTCGTTTTGCCGGCGCCGTTCGGTCCCAAAAGACCGGTTACCGTACCCGCCTGAATGGATATATCGACCCCGTTCACCACCTGACGGTTTCCGTAGCTCTTCTTGAGACCGCGGGTCCAGAGCCTGGTAATATCAGAGACCACCAGGATTACCCTTTCTGACGGGGGGGTTGATTACCGCCTCAACTCGCGAGCCGGGATCGCCGCCTCCCGAGACATAGCTCTTGTCGTCATCGACATAATAGGTGATTGTTTTGCCGGTGACGCTGTCCAAACCCTGCATAACCTTGGGATTGGGAGTGCCGGACAGCGTGATGCGGCCATCCCGGCTTTCATAGATGGCCTGCGAAGCGATTCCGGTTCTGTTAAGCTGAACTATGCGTACATTTCCGATCGCTTCCACCTTATCCACTTCACCATTTTTTTCAGCATAATTTACGATGAGCTTATCTGAAAAGATCGTTATGTCACCCTGCTTTGCCACTACTTTTCCGCTGAATATCGCCGTCTTTCCGATGTTGTCCGCAGTCATCTCGTCAGACTTGATTGTAATTGGCAGATTTGAGCGATCCTTGCGAACCGGTGGTTTATCGGCCGGGCCGGCCACTGCAGGTGAGAGCGGAAACAGGCATACCAGCAGTATCAGGAGTGCGACAGTTTTCATCTTATTTCGCTCCATGAAGAGAAGTTCCGGCCACCGTGGCGTCAACCAGCTTTAAAAAACGGGCCTGCTGTTCCTTTACACCCATCTGCATCCCGATGGCATTCAGCGTCAACTTTTCATCACGGAAAACGACCATACCCGCTGTTTTAAATTGAGAAGCGGCTGCCATGTAGTCAATCGAATCCGTCTCGAAACTTGCTCCTTCTTCAGTCAGAACATGCACCTTCCCGCGCAATTTTATGATTTTCCTGTTACCCTGGTATTCGCCGTTGTCAGCCGTTACCTTGATCGCACCACGACTGCTATTCTTAACAAAATTCATTCTGATTCCACCGGCAAGGTGTGCAATCTCGCCGCTCTTGTCGTATTCAACCTTCTCGGCTACGAGTTCCCAGACAACCGAACCGTCCTTGATTTCACTGAAACGGGCCTGTTTTAAAGCAATATCGATATTTTGGGGAAGCTGTTGAAAGACCGACTGCACTGGAGCGGGGTGGTTAGAGCCGTTCCGGGAGATGGCGATCACGATGCAGATAATCGCCGTGGTTACTAAAATGGCCAGTGCGGGCCTGATAAAAACTGGCGATACCATATGGGAGGAACTATATCATTTGGAAGTTGGACTGTCCAGCAGAACGTGGAAAACAATGTTTTTTTTGGCACAAAGATTGTATAGCTACAACTCGTAACGGCTTTCAACCTCGACCCACAAGTCACGCCCCTTAAGAATCAGCTCACAGACCTCACGCACCGCACCCCGTCCGCCAGGGCAGCATGTCACATAGTGGGCGGCATTCCTTGCTTCGACCTGTCCGTCTGAAGGGGCGGCGGCAAACGCAACCCGCCGCATGACAGGCACATCAATGATATCATCGCCAATGTAAGCGATCTGACTGTCGCTCAGAGATCTCTTCTGCTTGATCTCTTCATAGCTGACCAGTTTTTTGAGCGCGCCCTGATAGACCAACTCTATGCCCAGTTCTTTAGCGCGTATATCCACAACTCTTGAGGTGCGGCCGGTTATGATTCCAACCTCGATCCCGTAACGCTGAAGCATCTTGATGCCATGGCCGTCCCTGACGTTAAAAACCTTGGTCTCCATACCATTACAGTCGTATATTATGCCGCCATCGGTCATGACTCCGTCTACGTCCAGCAACAACATCCTGATATCTTTAAGCTTCTCATTCATCAGGCGATCCCTGCCTTCAGGATGTCGTGCAGATGGATGATACCGCAGGGGAAGCTGCTCTGATCATCTTCAAACACAAACAGTGAGGTGATGGCCCTGTGCTCCATTACCTGCAGCGCAGCGGCCGCCAGCTCTCCCCTCTTGATACGGAGAGGATTATGCTTCATTACTTCATCGGCCCTCTGGTTCAGAATATCATGCCCCTTTTCAAGCGAACGGCGCAAGTCGCCGTCGGTTATGATCCCCTTCAACGCTCCGTCACCGCCGCAAACTCCGGTCACCCCCAGCGCCTTTTCGGTGATGACAAACAGGGCCTCTTTCATCAGGGTATCTTCCTGTACCAGCGGAATGGCAGGACCGGTATGCATCAGGTCTTCAACCCTAAGCAGCAGTTTTTTACCCAAAGAACCGCCTGGATGAAAAATAGCGAAATCCTCGGCTTTGAAACCGCGCCTGACCAGCAGAGTTACCGCCAGAGCATCGCCCATGGCAAGCGTGGCGGTTGTTGAGGCGGTCGGGGCCAGCCCCAGCGGACAGGCTTCTTCCTTGACCGAGATATCCAGGAAGATATCGCTGGAACGGGCCAGATTTGATGCCGGATTCCCGCTCATTGCAATTAGGCGGGCTCCGAGCCGCTTGATCGACGGCAGAATCCGCAAAATTTCATCGGTCTCTCCGCTGTTGGAGATCGCGATCACGACATCGCCGGTCATGATCATGCCAAGATCGCCATGAATTCCTTCGGCCGGATGGAGAAAAAAGGCCGGAGTGCCGGTCGATGCCAGGGTAGAGGCGATCTTCTGACCGACCAGACCGGACTTGCCCATCCCGCTGACGATAACACGTCCGGTACTGCCCAATATCAGCTCCACCGCCCGCTCGAACGAACTATCGATCCGGTCGGCCATCGCGTTCAGCGCTTCGGCCTCTATGCGAATGACACTCCGTGCCTCTTCAATAATTGTCATTGAACCTACCTCTGTTTTACGACAGCATCAAGTGACTTGAGTATTTTCAGCAGTGCTGGGAGTTCACCCAGAGGAATGGAGTTGGGACCGTCGCAGAGCGCATTGTCGGGGTCTTCGTGAACTTCCATGAAGATTCCGTCGATACCGGCGGCAACCGCAGCGCGCGAAAGATATTCAACGAACTCGCGCTGACCGCCGGAGCTCTCCCCCTGGCCGCCGGGAAGCTGCACGCTGTGTGTGGCGTCGAACACAACCGGGTAGCCGGTGGCGCGCAAGACCGGGAAGCTGCGCATATCCACCACCAGGTTGTTGTACCCGAAAGATGCGCCCCGTTCGGTCAGGATTATGTTTTCATTTCCGCTGGCAGAGATCTTGCCGGCAACATTTTTCATATCCCAGGGAGCCAGAAACTGCCCTTTTTTGACGTTGATAATACGCCCGCTCTTAGCTGCCGCCACCAGGAGATCGGTCTGGCGGCAGAGAAATGCAGGGATCTGTATGACATCCAGCACTTCGGCCGCCGGGGCGATCTGTTCGATGGAATGTATATCGGAGAGGACCGGCAGAGAGAGGGAATCCTTTACCTTGCGCAGGATCGCGAGACCTGTTTTGAGGCCCGGCCCGCGAAAGGCGCCGATCGAGGTGCGGTTGGCCTTGTCGTAGGAGGCTTTGAATATCAGCGGTATGGAAAGACCGTTGCAGATGGCCATAAGCCGTTCGGCATGGCGCAGGGTGGCAGCCTCGTTTTCAATGACGCACGGCCCGGCTATCAGCACCAGCGGACGGTTCGCGCCGATCTTTACATTTCCGGTGATGATTTCACGGGTAACGCCCATTGCCTGCTCCTTGCTTGGATACTGGCGAAAAAAAGCACCCGCAAAATAATTGCGGGTGTTTTCACCAATACCACAAGCAACGTTCTATCTCAACTCAAAATGGATATGCAGAGCTTCTCTTCTCCTGGTTTGCATAATGAAAACTCTGTAGAACCGCTTGGATGAGGGCTGGAATGATGGCGTTGAAGTGTTAATGGTGTAAGCGTTAACCGGAGCGCAGCTTTTTTGCGCGTCCGGTTGAATGCGTTGTTCGCTGCTCTGTCTGTACGTCAGCATAGGAATCCAGCAATTGCCGAATCATTCGCTGATATTGAGTATGATATTTTGAAGCCTCCGTTTTGAAGAACTCGACGCTCTTCTTGCTGAGGGATATCGTCACCTTGACCGATTCCTCGCTGAAGGCCAGTTCTGCCGGAGATGGGAGAAAATCTCGTACAATCCTGATTTCACCCAATGGTTCATCGGTGTATTTTATTTTCGTGCTCATAAATCGCCTTTCCTTTCCGCCAATATCCGGCGCCAAAAATACGGATCACGTTATTTCGATAAGTAAATCGTACTGTGAGTATCCCGTCACCGGACTTGCCAAAGCA